>NZ_JAYESJ010000001.1:602500-765000 GCF_034720595.1 Rhizobium sp. CC-YZS058
GCGAGGAACTGGCGTGCCGCCAGCAGCGCCGCATCGGCGCCTGAGAAAACCAGCGACGGGGAGGTCGGGGTTGGGAAGGGAGCGGCGTTGGCAGCGGCCATCATTTGCCCTTCGTGACCATGCAGGCCGTGCCTCACGCCAGCGGCGAGCCCGATCGCCGGCACGTGTAGCCTCAGCAGGCCAGGCGGTTCTGTTCCGACGTGACCTTGCTTTTGACGGCCTGGGAGGCCTTCGGATAACGCTTCGTCACCTCGCGCAGCGTGGCGCAGGCGGTTTCCTTGTTGTCGAGAGCAGCAAGAGACATGCCGAGCTTCAGAAGCATCTCGGGCGCCTTCGGCGATTTGCCATAGGTCTGGTGGGCGTTGAGGAAGGTCTTGGCGGAATCGTTGAACTTGCCCTGCGAATATTGCGCTTCGCCCATCCAGAAGCTCGCATCCGCGGCTTTCTCGCCCTTCGGGAAGGTGTCGAGATAATCGCGGAATTCGCTTTCGGCGAGGCTGTAGTCGCCGGACAGCACATGGCCGTAGGCCGATTGATAGAGATCGCCTGGATTGTCGAGCGACGCGGTCTGCTGCTCGGTCTCCGGCGTGGCGTTCAGGCCGGGCTCCGGCTGGCGCTCGGCATTGGCCGAAATCGGATTGCCATTGGCATCGAAGATGATCTGGCCGAGGGTTGCAGGCGGAGCGGCCGGGTTTTCCGCCGGACGGGCCGTGCGCGCGCTTGGTGCCGCGCTGGCCGTCAGATCATCGGACGCGGACGAACCGTCCGTTGCCCCTGGGGCAACGGACGCCTGGTCCGAGGTTCTGGGCGTTTCCAGCGCGCCGCTCTTCTTCGGGGCCGGCGACGACTTGCCGCTTTCCAGGTCCTGGAAGCGGAATTCGTTGTCTTCCTGGAATTTGCGGATCTGTTCCTGCATCTGCAGGAGCTGGAAGCTCATTTCCTCGATCCGCCCGTTGAGCGAGCGAATCTGTTCCTCAAGCTGCCCGATGCGCCCGGCCTCACTGGCCTGGACCTTCAGGAGCGGTGCCGTCTCGGCCGGCTTTGTCTCGCTGCGATGAAACGCCTTGTCGAGCCAAGCGGAGAGCGGCATGGCAGTCACGGGCTGGCTGAGGCCGGAGACGGCCGCAAGCCCGAGCATGGCCGCCACGACAATCTTCTTCATGTCATGAGTCCCGTTCGATGCTGGTTTCGCCGCGCAGGGGGCTGTCGAAACAACCCCTCCGCGCGACGGGCGCACAGTTTTCCATATGAGCTCAAAAAGCAACGGAGTTCGGTCAAAGTGTGACAAAAAAGAAAGGCGGCCCGAAGACCGCCTTGCCCGTCGATCCGGATGAGGACCGGTTGTTACATGTTGCCGCCGCCGAGAACGGTAACCGCGCGGCGGTTCTGCGACCAGCAGGAAATATCGTCGCACACGGCGACCGGCTTTTCCTTGCCGTAGGAGATGGTGCGCATGCGGCTGGCGGGAACGCCCTGGGACGCCAGGAATTCCTTGGCAGCGGCGGCACGGCGTGCGCCGAGAGCCAGGTTGTATTCGCGCGTGCCGCGCTCGTCGGCATGACCTTCGACGGTGATCTGGTAGTTGGGGTAGCGGGCGAGCCACTGGGCCTGGCGCGACAGGGTTGCCTGCGCATCGGCTCGGATCGAGGACGAGTCGGTGTCGAAGAAGATCCGGTCGCCAACATTGACCGTGAAGTCCTGCTGCGAGCCCGGCGTCGCGGCGCCGCCGGCACCCAGGCCGAGACCCGCCGCGTCATTCGGCATGCCGTTCTTCTTGTTGGCGCAGCCGGCAATTGCCAGCGTCAGGAACAGCGCCACCATGACCGGGTTGCGTGCGAGGGACTGCATACGGCCAGCGGCCGGAACGTGAATGCGGCTCATGAGCCGGTCTCCTTGGATCGTCTTGTCACTTCAGGGTTGCCGGACTGTAACCGGGAACGGTTAATCCCTATGCACCAAGTGTGGTTAACAGAGTGTTTTACGCCGCACAGATGGCGCGTGGTAATCAGCACTTTACGGCAAGAACGCGGCGCGCCGCCACATTTGCGGCCGCAATCGCCAGACTTCGCCAGGGACGCATCGTCCGTGCCGTCATCGCTTCCGCCCAGGGCCAAGAAAAAGGAGGCCGTCTCCGACCTCCTTGGCAGGCTATTCCAGGAGCGGCGACCAGGCCGGGTCGGAGGCGAAGCCCTGGGTTGGCACACGCTGCTCGTTGTAGCCTGTCAGGTCGATCGAATAGAGCTGCGGTCCGCCGGCGCCTGCATCCTGGCGGAAGAACATCAGCACGCGCCCGTTCGGCGCCCAGGTCGGGCCTTCATTGTGGAAGCCCGAGGTCAGGATCCGCTCGCCCGAACCGTCCGGCTTCATCACGCCGATCGAGAACTTGCCGCCCGACTGCTTGGTGAAGGCGATGAGATCGCCACGTGGCGACCAGACCGGCGTCGAATAGGAGCCATCGCCGAAGGAGATGCGGTTTTGGCCGGAGCCGTCCGCCCCCATCACGTAAAGCTGCTGCTTGCCGCCGCGGTCGCTTTCGAAGACGATCCGCGCGCCGTCCGGCGAGTAGGAGGGGGAGGTGTCGATGGCCGACGTTGAAGTCAACCGCGTCGTGGTGCGGGAGCGCAGGTCCATCGTGTAGATATTGGCATTGCCCTCCTGCTGGAGGCTCATGATCACGCGCTGGCCGTCGGGCGAGAAGCGCGGGGCGAAGGTCATGCCGGGGAAGTTGCCGACCACCTCGCGCTGCCCGGTCTCGAGCTGCAGCAGATAGACGCGCGGCTGCTGGCCTTCGAAGGACATGTAGGTGATTTCCTGCCGGCTCGGCGAAAAGCGCGGCGTCAGGACGATGTCGTTGGAATTGGTCAGCGCCCGGGCGTTCGCCCCGTCCTGGTCCATGATCGCCAGCTGGCGCTTTCGAGCCGTCTTAGGTCCGCTTTCGGCGACATAGACGACGCGGGTGTCGAAATAGCCCTCTTCGCCGGTGATCTCCTTGTAGATCGCATCGGCGATGATATGGGCCACGCGGCGCCAGTTTTCCGGCTGGGTAAAGAACTGCTGACCGGTCATCTGGTTCTGCGCGGTCGCATCCCACAGGCGGAACTCGGCCTTCAGCCGGCCGTCGCCCTCCTGCGTCACGCGTCCGGTGACGAGCGCCTGCACGTTGAGCACGCGCCAGTCCTCGAAGCGCGGCGGCGCGTCGGGGTTGGTGATCTTTTCGATGAAGGCCGCGCGGTCAATCGGCGCGAACAGGCCGGAGCGCTTGAGGTCGGCGGCCACCACATCCGAAATCTTCTGGCCGAGCTCGCCCTGCAGAAAATCGGTCACGGCGATCGGCAGCGGCTCGACATTGCCGCGGTTGATGTTGATTTCCACGCGCGCCTGCGCCGGGGAAGCAGCAACCGCCGCCATGCCGGCCAGCGCCGCGGACATCCTGAAAAAGGTGCGTCTATGCATCAGTCGAAAGCCTCTCAGCCATTCCCATTCATTGCGTGATGACGATCACATCAGCATGTCTGCTGGATCGAAATTGATGACGATTTCCTGCCAGGAATCGTATTTTTCCGGCGGCAGCTTGAAGGGCGCCGACCGGCGAACCGCGCGAACGGCTCCGCCCATCATAGCGCGCTGTGCGCTTGCGGAGCCGCCTGTCGCCGTAACTTCCGGAGTGCCGACGATCTCGCCCGCTTGATCGAGCTGAATCGTGACGGTGATGATCATGCCTTCCAGTCCATCGAGCCCCGGCACGATCGACCAGTTCTTCGAAATCATGCCCTTCAAGGCATCCATTTCGCTGGTCGACAGCGTGTTGCCGGTCGTGGTCTTTTTGCCGCCGAGCGCGGCCGGTTGCTGCGAACGCTTAGCACCGCCGCCTGAGGATTCCTGCTTGTTCAAAAGGGCAGCAACCTCGTCCGCGTTGAAGTCACTCTCCTTGGCGGAGGTCGTCTTCTTCTGCGGCTTGGGGGCCGAGTCGGCCTTGCGGTCCGGTGTCTTCGGGGTCTGGGCGGCGGCCGTCTGCTCGACCTTCGGTCGGGAAGTGGGTGCCGGCACCTTTTCCGGCAGGGCGGCTGCGTCCGGGCTTTCGGTCGGGGTCTGCTCGGCGGGCGTCGGCTCGGGCTCCGGGGTCGGCTCGGCCTTCGCCTCCGGTTCCGGCTTCGGATCGGGCTTGGGCTCCGGCTTCACCTCTTCCTTGGGCTCGGGCAGGGCGGCCACTTCGGTCGCCGGTTCCATCGGCGGCTTCTCGGTCGGCTTCACCTCTTCCTTCACCGGCTCCGGCGAAACCTCGGCGGCGTCGGTCTTGGGCGGTGCGGCCGCGGCCTGGTTCTCGACCGGCTTGGTCGAGGGCTTCGGCGGCGACTTCATGTCGATCTCGTTGTCGCCGGCATTTTCCGCCATCGGCTGGGTCTGCGGCTTCTCCGACGGTTTCGGTGCCGCCTTCTCGGCCATCGGGGCCTTCTCGTCGCCCTGCTGGACCTGCGTGATCTCGCTGATGATTTCGACCGGCACGGCCTCGACCGGCGCCACTTCAAGCGGCGCTGGACTGCCGAGCGAGACCAGTGCCCAGGTGAGCACGGCCCCATGAAGCACGGCGGATGTGGCGATGCTGCCCTTCATGCTCCGAGGCTCACTTGTCCGTTTCTTGCAGCGTGACGAGGCCGAGATTCTTGAAGCCGGCAGACGAAATGCGCGCCATGACCTTCATCACCGTGCCATAATCGGCATTGGTGTCGCCGCGCACATAGATGCGTTCCTCATAGCCGGTCTTGGCAATGGCCTCGAGCTTGGGCACCACTTCCTCGATCCCGATCGGCGTTTCCTGCAGGAAGATCTCGCCGGCCGGATTGACCGAGACGGTGATCGGCTGCGTGTCGGAATTCAGCGCCTTCGCCTGCGTTTCCGGCAGATCGATCGGCACGCCGACCGTCATCATCGGCGCTGCGACCATGAAGATGATCAGCAGAACCAGCATGACGTCGACAAAGGGCGTGACGTTGATTTCGCTCATCACGGCCTTGCCGCCGCGACCGCGCCGTCCGCGCCGCCCGCCCGATCCCTTGGAACCACCGACTGCCATGCCCATGGGGTCTCTCCCTCTTCGCCCGCGCGCCGCTTACTGCGCGGCCTGGCGCGGCTGCAGCTTTTCGTCGATCTGACGCGAGAGGATCGCGGAGAATTCGTCGGCAAAGCCTTCCATGCGCGCATTGATCTTGCCGGCATCGGCGGTGAACTTGTTGTAGGCGATAACGGCGGGAATGGCCGCCAGAAGGCCGATGGCGGTGGCAAGCAGCGCTTCCGCGATGCCCGGCGCCACGACAGCGAGATTGGTCGACTTCGAACCGGCGATCGCCTGGAACGAGGTCATGATGCCGACGACGGTGCCGAACAGGCCGACGAAGGGGCCGGCCGAGCCGATGGTGGCGAGCGAGCCGAGCTTGGATTCCAGCGTCTCGGATTCCCGCGCCAGCGTCACGTCCATGGCGCGGTCGATGCGCATCTGCAGGCCGATCGGCGAGCGGGCGCCGCGCTCGAAGCTCTTCTTCCATTCGCGCATGGCCGCAACGAAGATCGCCCCCATGCCGCTCGTCTGCCGGTCGGACAGCGTGCGGTAGAGCTCCTCCAGCGACTGGCCGGACCAGAAGACCTGCTCGAAACTGTCGAGCTGGCGGCGGATGCGGGCGTAGCGGATGGTCTTGTCGACCACGATCGCCCAGGTCCAGACCGAGGCCGCAAGGAGGCCGAGCATGACCAGCTTGACGACGAAGCCGGCCTCCATGAAGAGCGACCACAACGTCACGTCGGTCGTTGCCGCGGCCAATCCAACCTGTTCCATCGTCTCAATATCCCCGAAACCGCATGCCCGGCTCGAGCCGGTGCGTGCTCGAGGCCAGGTCGCTCAACCATTCATGTCGCAAGATCGCCCCGGCCGCCCGCCGCTCGTCGCGAAGGCGCGACACAAGCTTCCAAAGCAGCCTTCTTTAGGAGCAATCTTGGTCAAAGGATGACGTGCGACGCACAAAACCCTGTGGCGCAGCAAAATCCTGAGGCGGGCAGTAAGACATCATTATGGTTAAGGGATTGTTACCGACGGTGCAGACACCGGTATCGCACCATTGACCCTAGCGGGCGCCGAGGAACTGGCGGGCGAGGGACTCGGGCAGGCGGCGCGGCCGGCCGGAGGCGTTGATGACCGCGATGATCACCCGCGCCTCGATCAGAAGACGCGCCTCGCAGCGGATGGTTTGCGTCAGAACCATCTTGGCGCCGCCGGCCTTTTCGGTGGTGGTGTCGATGGTCAGGATATCGTCCATGCGCGCCGGCTGGCGGAAGTCGATCTCCATGCGGTGAACGACGAAGACCAGCCCCTCGGCATCGGCATGGCGCAGCGCGCTCTGCTCGACGCCGAGACAGCGCAGATAGTCCGTGCGGCCCCGCTCGAGGAAGTGCAGATAGCGGGCGTGATAGACCAAGCCGGAGAAGTCGGTGTCCTCGTAATAGACGCGCTGCTCCAGCCGGTGGCCGGCGCCGACCAGCTGGCCGGCAAGGGCGGGGGTGTCGGTCATCCACAGCTCTCCTGTTTCGTCCTTTTGCTCCATGGCGCAAAGCTTGCATCGCGGCAAGCATTGAACAATTGTCACATTTTCTATCTACAGCCGAAGTCCTGGAAAAATCGTTCGGAGAGCGCCATGAAGATTGCCGTGATGGGCGGAGACGGATTCATCGGCTGGCCAACGGCCCTGCATCTCTCCGATGCCGGCCACGAGATCCATATTCTCGACAATCTCTCGCGCCGCTGGATCGACACTGAGCTTGGCGTCCAGTCGCTGACCCCGATGGATTCGATCCAGGAGCGCACGCGCATCTGGCATCAGGAAACTGGTCGCCGCATCCATTTCCACCTGATCGACCTTGCTCGCGACTACGAGCTTCTGAAGAACTGGCTGGCAGAGCATCGCCCGGATGCGGTCATCCATTTCGCCGAACAGCGCGCCGCGCCCTATTCGATGAAGAGCGACCGTCACAAGAACTATACGGTCAACAACAATGTCTCGGCCACGCACAACCTGCTGAACGCGCTGGTGGAGCTTGGGCTCGATGCCCATCTCGTCCATCTCGGCACCATGGGCGTCTATGGCTATTCGACCGTCGGCGCGGCCATTCCCGAAGGCTATCTGCCGGTCGGCATCGAAACGCAGAGCGGCGAGACGGTGAGCCAGGAGATCCTCTACCCCTCCAATCCCGGCTCGATCTACCACATGACGAAGTGCCTGGATCAGCTGCTCTTCCAATTCTATGCGAAGAACGACGGCATCCGCATCACCGATCTCCACCAGGGCATCGTCTGGGGTACCCATACGGAGCAGACGCGACGCCACGAGCAACTGGTCAACCGCTTCGACTATGATGGCGACTACGGCACGGTGCTCAACCGCTTCCTGATCCAGGCGGCGATCGGCTATCCGCTGACCGTGCATGGCACGGGCGGCCAGACTCGCGCCTTCATCCACATCCAGGATTCGGTGCGCTGCATCGAGCTCGCGCTGAACAACCCCCCGCAGCGCGGCGCCCGCGTCGAAATCTTCAACCAGATGACCGAGACGCATCGGGTGCGCGACCTGGCGGAAATGATCGCCGCGATGACCGGCTCGCGCATCGCCTGGCTGCCCAATCCGCGCAAGGAAGCGGCGGAAAACGAGCTGGTGGTCAAGAACGAGAAGTTCCTGGAGCTCGGCCTTGCGCCGACCAAGCTGAAAGACGGGCTTCTGGCCGAGATCGTCGATGTGGCCAAGCGCTATGCCTACCGCGTCGACCGCAGCCGCGTGCCGGCCGTTTCCGCCTGGACCAAGGATCTCGCCGCCAAGGTCGATCACGATCCCGAAGGCCGCCGCCTGAAATCGGTTTCCTGAGCCGACGCCATGTCCGGGGCGCGATCGACTCTTCCGCCGGCCCGTCACGCCGTCGTGACGCTGGTCACCAATGCGGACTATGCGTTGGGCGCAACGGCGCTCGTCCACTCCCTGCGGCACAGCGGCACGGCCGCAGACCTCGTCATCCTCCATACGGGGGGTGTCGAAGCCGGAAACTTGGAGCCGCTGACCGCTGCCGGGTGCCGGCTTATTCCTGTCGAGCATCTGCCGCTGTCAGAGGCGTTCAACGCGCGCCATTCCCGCAGCGCCATCCACGCCGGTAAGCCCTTCACCAAGGGCCGCAAGCCGCTCTTCCATTCGCCGCTCGACAATTTCTGCAAACTGCGGCTTTGGGAGCTGACGGAGTATGAGCGCTGCCTCTTCATCGATGCGGACGCGCTGGTGCTGCAGAACATCGACCGGTTCTTCGCCTTTCCCGAGTTCTCCGCGGCGCCCAATGTTTACGAGGGTCTCGCCGATTTCCGCCGCCTGAACTCCGGCGTCTTCGTCGCGCAGCCGAGCACGGCCACCTTTGCCGCCATGCTGGAGCGGCTCGACCAACCGGACGTGACCTGGCCGCGCACCGACCAGAGCTTCCTGCAGGCTTTCTTCCCGAACTGGCATGGTCTGCCGGTCTATATGAACATGCTGCAATATGTCTGGTTCGCGCTGCCGGAACTCTGGCATTGGCCATCGATCGGCGTGCTCCATTATCAATACGAAAAACCCTGGGAGCGGGATCATCCGAAGGCGCAGCAGCTCAAGACGTTGATCGAGCTTTGGCATGCCTTCCACGACAATCGCGGCATCCCCGACATTGCCGCGCTGCCGGGCCCTCCGGAGCGCGCCGGCTGATGCGGGTGCTGGTGTCGGGAGCAACGGGTTTCGTCGGGCGGTTCATCGTCGAGCATCTGGCCGAGGCCGGTGAGACGGTGATTGCCGGCTGTCGCCGCGCACCGGCGGCCGGCTTCTTCTCGCATCCGGTTAAAACGTGTCCTCTCCATCTCGATCCGGCGCTCGATCAATCTTTCCTCTTCAGGGATATCGATGTCTTCGTTCATGCGGCCTTCCAGCACGTGCCGGGGCGCTATCGGGGCGGGGAGGGGGACGATCCGGAGGGATTTCGGCAGGCCAATGCGGCCGGTTCGATCCGCCTGTTCGAATCGGCGCGGGCAGAAGGCGTTTCGCGATGCCTGTTTCTCTCGAGCCGCGCCGTCTATGGCCGCCAACCGCCCGGCGTGGCGATGACGGAGGAGACGCCGGTCGATCCGGCCAGTCTCTACGGGATTGTCAAGCTCGAGGCCGAGCGGGCGCTTGCGGCGCTCGACACCGAGGGTTTTGCGACGGCCAGCCTGCGGTCGACCGGCGTCTATGGGGAAGGCGCGCCGGGAAGCGGCAACAAATGGACGCCGCTTCTAGCCGATTATCTAATGGGGGAGCCGGTTGCGGACCGGATCGGAACAGAGGTGCATGGCGACGATCTTGCCGCTGCCATTCTCTGCCTGATCCGGGCGCCTGCGGACAAGATGCGCGGCGTCTTCAATGTTTCGGATATTCTGACCGGCTACCGGGACGTTCTCTCCATCGCCGCGGACTCGCTCGGCACCGGCCATGCGCTGCCCGAAGCAGCGGATCGATCGCAGTTCAACGCCATGGAGACGGCGCGCCTGCGCGCGCTCGGCTGGCAGCCTGGCGGTAGGGCAAAGCTTGAAGAGACGGTGCGGCGGATGGCCGCCGCACATCGGGTCTGACCGATTGTCTCAATGTGTCGTCTTCTTCTTCGACGATGTCTTGGACTTGGTGCCGTTCTCGGATGAGCCGAGCTTGGCCTTTTCCTTTTCCACCCAGTCCTTGCCGGCGTCGCCGCCCCAGAGCAGCCAGGCGACATAACCGGCCGACGGGTTGTCGTCATCGCCGAAATTCTTGGCCCGCTTGTCGACATTGTGGCGGGCGAAATAGCTCGCCATGCGCTTGACGACTTCGTCCGAGAGGTGCGCGCGGTTCTTGAGATCGCGGGCGCGCGAAACGCCGATCTCGGTTCCGCCGCGCCCGAATTTTTCGCGCAGCTTCAGGCCTTTTTCCGCAGCCTTGGCGACGGCTGCCGGCGGAACATGCTCCGATTGGGTGCTCATCTCAGGCATGCTCCAGTTCCGAGTGGCTCTTGAGAACCTTGTCGCCGTCTTCCTGCTTGATCAGATAGGCGGGATCGTCCTTCGTGGCCTTGCGCTTGATTCTCGAGCCCTTGATGGTCCGCTCGACATCCTCGGTGAAGCTCTCCTCCACCTTGCCCTTGGCCGTGCCGTTGCCCCACTTCCAGGAAACGCTGGCGCCCTTGCGATAGGTTGTCATCTTCTTCTCCTTCTCGACTGCCTGCAAAATGCGGAAGGCGCGGAAGGAGTTCCCTCACTTGGCGTCGAGATTCCCGTCATGCCAGATCAGATGACGCGGCGTTTCCGGCAGCGTCTCGATCGTTTCGGCGATGAAGTAGGGGGGAATGTCGAGCGCCTTGAGCGACGCCGTCGTCGCCTCCGCCCATTTGAATTCCAGATCGTTCTTGCCATCGCGGTTGGTGTGGACGATGGCGGAGGGATGGAAGGGAAAGGAGTCCGGCAGGCGCATGCGGTAGTAGAAGCCGATCTCGTGATAATCGCGGTTCTCGTAGCGGAAGAAATTTTCGACCGTCCAGAGCAATTGCTGGACCGTCACATCGACACCCAGTTCCTCCCGCATCTCCCGCCGCAGCGTTTCGTCGGACGGCTCGCCGATCTCGGCGCGACCGCCGGGAAAGCTCCAGAACAGCTCGTGCGTGGCGCGATGAACGAGCACATGGCCATCGCGGAAGGCGAGGCCGGCGATGCGGAAATTGAAGCGCCGTTCGCCGGAATCCAGGCGCACCATCTTGCGCTTGGCCATCAGCCGATCTCCACCACGGTCAGTTCCGGCGGCGAACCGAGCCGGATGGGAAGCAGCGAAGTGCCGAGCCCGCCCGACACCACCAGATGCCGTCCCTCTTCGACGATATGGCCATAGGCATAGCGGTTGCCGAAGCGGGAGGGCACGATCGGCGCATAGCCGAACAGGCGGATCTGTCCGCCATGGGTATGGCCGGAGAGGGTCACGGCGACCCGCTCGGGCACCCTCGGGAAGATATCGGGCTCGTGGGCCATGAGGATCACCGGCGCCGTGTCACTGACCTGGGCGAGCGTGCCGGGCAGATCGTCCATGCCGAGGCGCGGCCCCCATTGATCGGCAAGACCGGCCAGCCAGAATGGTTGCCCGTCCTTTTCCAGCCGGACAACGCGATTGTCATAGACCGGCACGCCGATGGCGGCGAGCGCCCGGTGCGACAGGGTCGGCCCGTTCTCCAGCGCCAGGGGGCCTGGGTCGTCGAACCAATCGTGGTTTCCCATGATTGCATGCACGCCAAGCGGCGCAGCAAGCGTGGCCAGCGCCGCGCCCCAGGCGTCCGGCGCGACCGGGCCGAAGGAAAGCCCCATGCTGGAGATGAAATCGCCGAGCAGCAGGATCATGTCGCCCTCAAGCGCATTGGCCTGTCGGCAGATGGCGGCGATCCGCGCCGCCGGCATATACGGTTCGCAGGCATGAATATCGGCAATCAGCACGAGGCGGAGCTTCAGCCCATCCGGCCAGGCGCCCGGCCGGATGCTGTAGCGGGCGACGCGCGGCGCGGCGCGGGCCTCGATCCCGGACCCATAGGCCCCGGTGGCCATCCCGGCCAGCAACAGGCCAACGGCGCTCTTCATGAGGCCGCGGCGGGTGAAGAGCCTCATTCGTCCTCCTGGAACAGGCGGAACTGGCTGGCTTCGAGATCCTTCGGCACCGTCAGTCCCAGATGTTTCCAGGCATTCGCCGTCAGCACCCGGCCGCGCGGGGTGCGCTGGATGAAGCCCTGCTGGATCATATAGGGCTCGATGATGTCCTCGATCGCATCGCGCGGTTCGGAAAGGCCGGCGGCGATGGTTTCGATCCCCACCGGGCCGCCGCCGAAATTGAGCGCGATCATGGTCAGGTAGCGCTTGTCCAGCTGGTCGAGGCCCATATTGTCGACGAGCAGCCGGGTGAGCGCCTGGTCGGCGATCTCGCGGGTCACCTGCTCGGCGCGGGCAACCTCGGCAAAATCGCGCACGCGGCGCAGCAGCCGTCCGGCGATCCGCGGCGTACCGCGCGAGCGGCGGGCGATCTCGCGCGCGCCGTCATCGCTCATCGCCAGGCCCATCAGCCGCGCGCCGCGCCGCACGATCGATTCGAGCTCCTCCACCGTGTAGAAACTGAGGCGAACCGGAATACCGAAGCGGTCGCGCAGCGGCGTCGTCAGCAGGCCGAGCCGCGTCGTGGCGGCGACCAGCGTGAACCTGGCAAGATCGATCTTGACCGAGCGCGCCGCCGGCCCTTCGCCGATGATGAGATCGAGCTGGTAATCCTCCATGGCCGGATAGAGAATTTCCTCCACCGCCGGATTCAACCGGTGGATCTCGTCGATGAACAGCACGTCGCGCTCTTCGAGATTGGTCAGCAGCGCCGCGAGATCACCAGCCTTGGCGATCACCGGACCGGAGGTAGACCGGAAATTGACGCCGAGCTCCTTGGCCATGATCTGCGCCAGCGTCGTCTTGCCAAGCCCGGGCGGGCCGACGAACAGCACGTGATCCAGCGCCTCGCCGCGCATCTTTGCCGCTTCGATGAAGATCTTCAGGTTGGCGCGGGCTTCCGCCTGGCCGGTGAACTCGTCGAGCGACTGCGGCCTGAGCGCGGCATCGGCATCCTCGCCGCGCTTGTCGGCGGAAACGAGGCGGGGGGGCTCGGTCATCAAGGCTCTTCCAATGCGGGATGTGGATCGACTGGCCGGCAGTGCCGGACGGAACGCAGGGGTCGGCGCAGCGCGGCGCAGCAGGTGGCGAACTTAAAAGGAAACGCCGCTCGGCACAATCAGCGCGACAGTTCCTTCAGGCCGAGCCGGATCAGCGTCGCGCTGCTGGCGCCTTCGCCGCCGGCCTTCATGGCCGCCGCCACGGCGCTGGCCGCCTGGTCGCGCGAATAGCCGAGATTGGTCAGCGCGGAAACGGCATCGGCCACCGGCGCTGGCGCCACGCCCTCGCCCAGCTCCTGCTTCAGGCCGATCGCCGGCCCCGCTTCGCCGGCGAAGGCGGGCGCCTTGTTCTTCAGTTCGGTCAGGATGCGGATCGCCACCTTCGGTCCCACGCCGGGCGCGCGCGAAACGGCGGTCTTGTCCTGCAGCGCGATCGCATTGGCAAGGTCGCCAGGGGTGAGCACCGACAGCACGGCCAGCGCCACTTTCGATCCCACGCCCTGCACGCTCTGCAGCAGGCGGAACCAATCACGCTCGAGCGCGCTCATGAAACCGAACAGACGCAGCTGGTCTTCGCGCACATAGGTCTCGATCTGCAGCACCGCCGCCTCGCCGACCGAAAGCCGGGAGAGGGTGCGCGACGAGCAATAGGCGACATAGCCGACCCCGTGCACATCCACCACCACATGATCCTCGCCGATCTCGTCGACCGTGCCCTTGAGCTTGCCGATCATGCCGCCTCTCCCTCACCCAACCACGACCCACCGCCGCAGCCCCTTCGCTAAGCGACTCGCGGAGAAAGCGCTACTGGAGGGGGTGGTTAGATCCAGTTAAGCGGCCAATCGGTAATCGTGTATCTCCGACCTAGCCGCGATGACTACATCAGCAGATGATGAAAGGATCCTCCGCAACGACGCATCCGTCCGCTCATAATCCGAGAGAACGATCGCTGTACGGGGGCGGTCGAACATGGCAGAAATGTCACCGACCTTCATGTTGGCAGACGCCACTGAGGCGTAGGCAGGCGAAACAAGTTCGAAAATCGCTGTCAAGCGCTCGTCTTGGAACACCGCCGCATCGACTTCCCAGGACTTGCTGGTCCCTGGAACATTGACGTCGAACGACGCGGCCGGCCCAAACGCTTCCTTGATGCGCTCGACAAAGAGCTCGTGCGAAGCCTTCGCGCGGTGCTTGTCTAGCGCGGCCAACGTCTTCTCGACAGATATGGCCGAAGCATTCGCAATCATCGCTACTGCAGCCGGTAACTGGCGCTTTTCGACCCGAAGCATGAAAAATGAGCGCATATCGCATTCAACGGAGAAGCGTTTTGCCACATCCGTCGCAAGTCGAGCGAAGGTCAAACCCGCGCCAAACATATCTGCGGTGAGGCGAGCTTGCCCGTCGTCTGAGACAAAGAAGTATTCGCCGTCTTCGTCTAGCCTCACAACAACGCTGGTGCCATTTGCGTATGTCACGGGCGTGGTGATGAATGCTGTACGACCTTCAACCAAAGCATACGAGAGGGATCTCGCGACGTCCTCAGCGATCGTGGTCAAGCTCTGAACTGTCAAACCAACTGTGGCGACCATGGCGGCGGCGGCACGTCCTTAATATCAGAGCATTTCCAGACTTGACTGCAGAAAAGGAGATAAGCCTCGAAACTGGTAATCGTTTCCGGTAAAGGGAAGGCTATTCCCGGTTGATGCTGCAAAAAGACCGCCACGGCTTGCCTGCGGTTCACGGCGTATGGATGCCACCTATCAAGATAAGTGGCAAGGCTATGTTCCTCGTCAGCGTAGCGCGGATTGTGGTGCGGCCTTCTCGGCCTCCATTCAACCGGATTTATCCGGATCGCTCTGCCAAAGGTTGCCGCGGACCTGACTTCGATATGCCCGTAGACATCGCGTTCCCAGACATCTGCCGGCGTTATCAGCCTGACCGAGACACCTCCGCCCAGCGTGCCTCCAAGACGAAGTGACGTTGTCCACTGTAGTGTCCCCGTCGTTCGCTGCAGGAGCAACTGCCACTCCGAGAAAAAGTCGACCGTTTTCTCTGCTGCGTCAACAAGATCGAGATGAGCAAAAAAACGGTCGGTTTGCTCCGGTGTCAAGAAATCCCCCATCGAAGGCAGCGACCATAACAAGCCCTTGAATTCTGGAGTAGCGAACCGGCAATTTGTACCTTTATCCGCTCAAAGTAGGCTTGCATCACAAAGGAAAATAACATTCCAACAAGTTCAAGCTTCAAGCTTCAAGCGTCGTGCCCAGCTCTGCGCAATAAAGCGCATATCAGAAATATAAGCAATATCGGCGGCCGGGAGCAATCAACTTGGCAACGAAGCTTATTTAAAGCATTCGTTGTCCAGGATTGACGCTTGAGGGTGAAAGCCGAATTTGAGTTCTGCCATGACTGAGATGGGCATGCTGCACCTTCCAGCCGATGGATGGCAAAGTGTTGTTTGTCACCGCTAACCGGAAAACCGGGATCAGCCGGGATTAAATGATATTGCGTGGGAAGTCGTTGTAAGTGCTTGAGATTTACCATCGCGCTTAGAGCGGCGGCGGCGGAGTTTTTGACACGCGATCCGATGGAAATCTTCGGCCACGCGGCGGATTCGCCCAAATTGGCTGCGGCTGTGAGGACGGCCTCAAAAACCGTTGAGCGGCCTTTGAGGCGCCTTCAAGCCTCTGTTTTCTAACAGTTCGACAGTCGCTGAGGGACGGGCCAATCCGTGCTCTTGTTGCTGTGTCTGGCCTGCTAGTCTCAATTTCAAGAATGACGTCGCGTCATTCTTCCGCGTTTTCCAATAAAAACAGCAGCTTGGCTGTTATGAGGCGCGTTCTAAGAATGACGTCGCTTAGGCGGCCATATCCTCGATGACGTTCATCACCTGGCCGAACTCCTTTATCAGCCGCGGGCTCGTCATGTAGCCGTTCTCCTCATCAACGAGGACGGCGATCGCTGAAGCACCGAGGTTGTAGCGTGCCATGCTCTCGGCGATCCGCTCCGCCGACCCCTCGTTGCTCGCCTGCCGCATTTCGCCGAGGATGATCGATCCTCGCGGACCTTTGCGGAACGGGATGACGATGAACTTCTCGACGATCTTCATGAGGAACACCTAACTTTGCGTTGCGGATGTTCTTAGTTTGTTCTCGTCTCAAATTGGAGTCAATCCGCCCTGTGGAAAACATTCCTATACCCGCTTGGGGAGCGCGATGATCATCCGCTCAACCTGCCCGACCACCTTTGCCGAGTTGATCTCGTCCTCCTCGAGACGGATCGGCTGATAGCGGGGATCGCTGTTGTCGGACTGCCAGGTGAGCGACCCATCATCTCCCCACGACGCTCGTTTAACCAGCATCGTGCCGTTGATGGAGACGACATACAGGGTGTCGTCGAAGACTTCCCGACGCCGCGTATTTGCGACCACCGTGTCTCCAGACGCCAGAGTCGGGTACATGCTGTCGCCCAGGATCTTGAACATCAGCATGTCCTCTGGCCGCATGCCGAGGACTCGATCGGCGAACTCGTCGAGCTCGAGGCCCTCGCCCCGCGTCTCGGATGGAGGAACATACCCGCCGCCTGCGGACACGTAGTTGTCGGCAAACCACCGAAGTGTCTTTGGCGGGCGAGGTTCCGAACGTGGCGGCGGCACGCGAGGGCGGCGTGCGGTGGCTTCTGCGACCTCTTCGATCGTGTCGACAAGCTGCTGCACGATCTTTGCGTCAACCTTCAATGGTTCAGGCTCGTTAGCCGCGTCTCCGAGATGCTTTGGCCCGATGCCAGTTAGGACCCAGCCCGGATTGATGCCCAACGTTTGAAATTGGAGCAGCGTCTCTCCACTCGGGGTGCCTTCGCCACGTTCGATCTTCTGCCACCCGCGTAGCGAGATGCCCAGCAGGTCGGCGATCGCCTGCTGTCCAAGCCCTTTCTCCGTGCGCACGGCCTTAGCACGCTCAGCGACCGTGTTCTGCCCATCGATAGCCATTTCGATCAACATGCACTTTTGTGCTTGTTAAAGAGCACAAAAGTGCATATCCTTTCTGTGTTCACAGACTGCATCACCCCAAAAAAGGAGGCCGGCCAGGGCCTCCCCATCTGGATCAAGGATTCCACTTATGCATCGCGCTCCCAAAGGGGACAAGATCAGCCGTGCCGAGCACCGACGCCTCAAGGAAGTCGGTCGCATCAAGGAACGGTTGATCCTCGCCAAGCTGACGCTCGCCGAGATCGACAAGGCCTATAATCTGCCTGCTGGAACCGCTGGAAATGCGGTCCATGAACCCCACCTCGCCGGCGAGCGCGCCATTGCTGCTGCGCTCAAGACCCGCCCCGAGCTGCTCTGGTTCACCCGCTATCACAGCGATGGCCATCGCCTTTCTCCCCAGCCTTCCGAGAACTACCGCCACGGTCGTCGCGGCGCCTCCGAACATCATGAGGCCGCGTGATGGTGGGCGCGAACGAACGACCGTCTGCTCTAGCCTACCGCGACGCTTGCCGCAGGGACTCGAAGTCCCCGGCCGTCAGTCACGGCGCCGTCCGCGCCACGACTGAACTCTCTCGCATTTCCGCTGTCGCGCCTATGGCGAAACGTCAGGGCGATTTTGGCAGCAATCCCTTCATCCCGTCACGCTCTCCGATCTGCAGGATGGAGAACGTCGTCATGATGTGGGCTGTTGCAGCTTCCAGCCTCGTCGCTGCCGTCTCTCTGCTCATCGTCCGCCTGCAAGGCGGTGCGCTATGATGCGGATTGGCGACATCAACGAGCGCCTGATGGTGCGCGCTGCCGAAGCGTGCGACGGCGCCAAGCCCAATGCGCAATCCATCCTTGCTGCGGCTCTTCAGGCCATCGACACGGACCAGAGCGACGCCAAGGCGCTCGAGGCCTACGTGGTTCTGATCGGCCACTTCCACGATGACCTCGTCGAGGCGCTTTTCAGCGGGGAGGTGGCGGCATGCTGAACCCCTATTCCGCAGAAGAGCGCCTGCAGGCGATGGTTTCGGCAGCCTACCGGGCCAGCCGTTCGCACTTCAGCCACCTGCCGCTGCGCTTCATCATCGACCCACCGGTCGACATGCTCGACGCGGCGCTTGCTCGCCAAGTCGCGATCCACGTCCTGGTCGTCCAGTTCTCGATCCCGCGCCGTCGCCTCATCGTGCTGCTGAACGTCGGCCGCTCGATGGTCAATCAGGCCATCCGCACGGTCGATTACCGCTGCGACGAGGCCGTTTTCGAACGCACTTACCGAGCGATCGCCGCTCGGGCCAACGACCTCTTCATGACGGCCCTCAGCGAAGCGGCCGAGGACGCAGCATAATGGCCGATTTCATCCGCGCATCACTGACAGACATCCACATCGGCGACCGCTTGCGGCCGATCGACCCCGCCTATGTCGAGGCTATCGCCGCATCGTTCACCGAACGCGGCCAAATCAGCCCGATCATGATCCGCCGCACGCCGGCGAAGAACAAGGGCGCCACGCCGTTCACGCTGGTGGCCGGTAGCTACCGCACCTCGGCCGCAAAGCTGCTCGGCTGGACCGAAATCGACGCGATCATCGTCGAGGCAGACGCGCTCGAGGCGCAGCTGCTGGAGATCTCCGAGAACCTCTTCCGCAACGAGCTCAACCCGCTCGATCGCGCCATCTTCGTCATGAAGTACCGCGAGCTCTGGGAAGAGCAGCACGGGAAAATCAACCCGAACGGCGGTCGCCCTCAAAAACAGGGACACGATGTCCCTGTTTTCTCCGCGGCCGGTCGGCAGCTCGCAAAAGAGGTCCAGGAGCGGCTCGGATTTGGTGAAGGGGCTTATAAGCGCGCCACCCGCATTGGCCAGAACCTGCACCCGACCCTGCGCCAGGCTGTTCGCGGCACGGAAGCGGAGACCGACCAGTCGAAGCTGCTCAAGCTGGCGAAACTGCCGGCCGATGATCAGCTCAAGGTCGCGGCAGCGCTGAAGGAGAGCTCCGACCTCAAGCCGGTCTTGAACTGGCTGAAGGGGCCGAAGGTTGAGGTCGATCCGCAGCAGGCCATCTTCGACAAGATGGCGTCCTTGTGGGCGAAGGCCGACGAGGCGACGCAGCGCCGCTTCCTCGACCATATCGGCGACAAGAGCGACTTCTCGTTCCTGGAGCGCGCAGCATGAAGCGCGACCCGCACCAATTCGACTTCTTTGCCGAAGCGATATTCCCTGTCCGTCAGGCTGCCGAGCGCATCGATCTCGATCGCTTCCGCTCCCGGCTAAAGCGGGAGATGGCCCGCGCCATCCGCGAATGCCCCTACGATCGGCCGACGATCGCCGCCCGCATGGCGCATTACCTCGGTCTCGCTTCAGTCTCGAAGGGCGCTCTCGATGCCTACACGGCCGAAAGCAAGACCGCGCACGACATCAGCCTTGTGCGGTTCAAGGCCTTCGTTCGTGCGACCGGCGCCGTCTGGCTCTGGGATGTCATCGTCAGCGAGGACGGCCTGATCCTCCTCGAAGGCGACGAAGCGCGCCTGGCCGAAATCGGTCGTCTCCAGCAAGAGCAGCGTTCGATCGCCGCCGAGCTAAAGGCACTCCATTCCCGGCCCGTCTCGATCAAGCGTCGAGGCCGCTGATGAAAGAGTGGTTCACCATCCCTGAACTTGCTGAGGCAAAGCTTCCCGGCCTTCCGACAACGGTGCGGCGGATCCATGATCTTGCTGATCGTGCGGGATGGGACCATCAGCCCGGCAAGGTTCGTGCTCTCGCCAAGCGTGGTGGTGGGCGTGAATATCATTACTCCCTGCTGCCGAAGGAAGCGCGCCAGAAGCTCGCTTTCCTCAGCACAGACCTTCAGGCACCCGTCAACGACGCTGCAAAGATGCTGTGGGCTCGCTTCGAGGCGCTGACCGACGAGCATAAGGCGATCTGCCGGAAGCGCCTCGACACGCTCATTTCCGTCGAGGAGATGAAAGCGTCGGGCATTGCAGCCACGAAGGCAGTTGAACACTGCGCCCGCGTAGCCGGTATCGGTCGCGCAACGCTTTACGAATGGCGCGAGATGGTCGCGGGGAAGCCGCGCGCTGACTGGCTCGCCGCTCTTGCGCCCGCCTTTTCCCCGACTGTGAACGGCGTCGTCGCCGATCGCGCCGACTGCCATCCGGATGCATGGGCAACGCTGAAGTCCGATTACCTCCGGCCCGAAAAGCCGAAGTTCTCATCCTGCTTCCGACGCATGATGACAGCCGCAAAGGCGCATGCGTGGTCGCCGATCCCTTCGGAGCGCTCGCTGCGCCGCCGCCTGGAGGCCGAGGTGCCGAAGGCCGTGCAGATCCTTGCACGCGACGGCAAGGAAGCCGCTGCCCGGCTGTTCCCGGCACAGACCCGCTCGGTCGCTCACCTGCATGCCATGCAGA
This sequence comes from Rhizobium sp. CC-YZS058, assembly GCF_034720595.1. Classification (NCBI taxonomy): domain Bacteria; kingdom Pseudomonadati; phylum Pseudomonadota; class Alphaproteobacteria; order Hyphomicrobiales; family Rhizobiaceae; genus Rhizobium; species Rhizobium sp. CC-YZS058. The sequence goes on from NZ_JAYESJ010000001.1 coordinate 622,610, forward strand.
TGGTCAACACTGATGGTCACAAGCTCGATCTGTTCGTTCGCGTGCCTTGGAAGAAGGTGCCGGTGCGCGTGATCCTCATCGGCATCCAGGACATTTATTCCCGCAAGGTCCTCTCGTGGATCCTGTCGGAAGCCGAGACGTGGGAAGCGGTGCGGTCCTGCATCGGCGCGATGATCGAGAACGCTGACGGCGCGCTGCCCTACCACATCTACATGGACAATGGCCGCGCCTTCGCCTCGAAGAAGATCTCCGGCCAGGCGACCGCCCGAAACCGGTTCAAGATCACGGAAGACGAAGTTGCGGGCCTCCTGAAGACCCTCGACATCGATGCGCACTTCACCAAGCCATATTCCGGGCGATCGAAGCCGATCGAGCGCGCCTGGAGGGATCTGGCCGACGAGATTTCGCGGCATCCGGCGATGTCCGGAGCCTACACCGGCCCGAACGTCGACGAGAAGCCGGAAAACTACGGTCGCAGCGCGGTCAAGCTCGATGTGCTTCAGCAGCACGTCGCCGCCATGGTCGAAGAACACAACGCTCGCGAAGGGCGCCGCACGGAAATCGCCGATGGCCGCAGCTTCAACGCCGTGTTTGCTGAATCTGTCGCAGATCCCTCGACCATCCTGCGCTATTCCAGCACCGCGCAGCGCGCGCTCTGGATGCTCGCGGCCGAGAATGTCACCGCCCGCAAGCCGGATGGCGCGATCCACTACCTCGGCAACCGCTATTGGGCGCCCGTGCTCAATCAGTGGATCGGCAAGAAGCTGACCATTCGCTTCGACCCGGCCAACCTGCACGCCGCGATCAAGCTCTACGACACCGCCGGCCGCTTCCTCGGCGATGCGGATTGCATCCTCGCGCATGGGTTCGATTGCCAAGCCGCCGCCCGTCAGACCGCCCGCAAAGCCTCCGATTACGCCAAGGCGCAGAAATCGCTCCTGGAGCTCAACCGCACGATCGCGGCCGACGAGCTCGCCGACATCTACGCCAAAGCCCGCAAGGCCGAGAAGCGCGAGGAAGCACCGGCGCCGCGGCCGATGGTCACCCGCCTCATCACCGGCAGCAACCTTGCTCCGGCCGTGTCGCCCGAGGCGATCGGCGAGGGTGAATTCGAAACCAGTTTTTCGCGTGGACTTGCCCGGATCATGGGCGGGGAGAGCGCGATCATCCCATTCCCTTCGGGGAAGACAGCGGACGGGTCAGTCAAGCCCGGCCGTAAGACCAGAGCCGAAAAGTAGTGCGTACGGTTCCCGACCAAAAAAAGCGGGCGTTCCCGCGAAGGAACGCCCGACCAAATATAAGCAAGGAACCAAGTAAATGAAAAAACCAATTGGCACAAGCGCCGGCTGGGAACATCCGCAGCCAAGTGCGGAGTTTCTGTCGAAGCATGCCGCCCACGATGTCGAGATCTGGCGCGATCTCGTGTCTCGCGTCATCGGGGTGGCAACTGCCAACGGCTGGACGAAGACCGCGGTCGCTCGCCGCACGAACATTCCGGAAGGGACGTTCTCGCAGTGGGCTTCGGGCAAGTATATCGGCAGCCTCGTCAACCAGAACAACCAGGTCAGCAACTGGCTGGCTGCTCTTGAGGAAAGCTCCGGCCTTGCGTCGCGCGTCCCGACCTCGCCCTTGTTCCAGCAGACGCTGGTCGCGCGCGAGATCCTCGAAACGCTCGCCTATGCGCAGGTGACGGCCGGCTTCGTGGCCATCACGCTGGACGCCGGCGTCGGCAAGACGACATCGGCCCGGCACTTCTGCCAGACGCGGCCGCATGCCTACCTCGCGACGATCAGCCCGAACACGAAGACGGTTCACGGCATGCTCGTCGAGCTCGCCGCCGAGCTCGATGTTCTAGAACACAATCCGGCGCGCCTGGTGCGTGCCATCGGTCGGAAGCTCCAGCGGATCGGCGATGGCTCGCTGCTGATCATCGACGAGGCCCAGAACCTCGTCCCTGAGGCGATCAATCAGCTTCGCCACTTCGTCGACATCAACAAGTGCGGCGTCGCTCTCCTCGGCAACGAAGACACCGCGACCGACTTCATGAAGGAGCGGTCCCGGTCGGTTTCGAGCCGCGCACAGGTGCTGTCACGGTTCGACAAGCGGCTGAAGCGCGAGCCGAGCCGCAGCGATGACGCACGCACGCTGATCGCCGCCTGGGATGTGCAGGATGAGGACATGATCCGCTTCCTGCTCGGGATCGCGCTGAAGCCAGGTGCGCTTCGTCAGATCGACCGGACGATGAAGCTCGCCACCATGGCTGCGATCGGCGACGGCGACGACGTGTCGCTGAAGCACCTGCAGATGGCCTGGAAGAACCGCGATCTGGGAGACATCGCATGAGCGCTCTTCCGAAGCCTTCCGAGCAGATCCGCAAGGTCCTCGACGACCTTGCACCGCATGCCGCGTCGGCAGGCGTGTTCGATATCGAGATCGAGGGGGCGGAGTTCATCCGCCTCATCAAGATCTTCGAAGCCATCGGCGACGAGTGCGCCAAGATGGAGCTCGAGCTTGCCATCCTCCGAGACAGCGAGGCCGGCCGCGCCCTTTGCGGCCGGATCGAGCAGACCGCGACCGATCAGCTGGCAGCCCTGCTGCCGGCCGAAGGCACCGTCATTCGCCCGGATTTCAGGAGGAAGTCATGACCGCTCTCGCATCCCATCACTCCGCCGTTATCCGCGACCGACTGAAGGACTTCGTCCACGGCGGCAAGTTCTTCTCGAGCGAGGACATCCTCGCGCTCATCAAGCGGATGAACACCGTCGTCAGCCTTGCGGAAGAGACGGAAGAGGAGAACCGCATCCTCGCCCGGCAGCTGGCGATCGCCATGCAGAACCGGCTGCCGGCCGTAGTCGGCGGGAACGTCGTGGCCTTTCCCGGCGCACACCGCGGGCCGTGCTCGATCGACGGAGGTGACGCCGCATGAAGACGATCGACATCGTTTGCACCTTCCCGAAGGCCGACGTTCTGGCTCGGCTGCAGCCGGAGATCGACGACATCGTCAACGAGCGCCTGATCGCGATCGGGCGTCGGAAGGAAGGTCTCGCCCGGACACGGGTCATGGCCCTTCAGCGCAGCATCAACCGCGTGACGCTCGCCGTCTCGCAGTTGGAAAAAGCTCAATTCACTCCAGGCGAACGGGCGGCAACGACACAGCTCATCGCCGCTGCAAAGGGGCTTCGAGCCGCTGACGCAGCCTACACAAAGGGACAATGACCATGGAAGCTGTCATCCTCGAAGAACGCCGTGACGAAGGCGTCACCATCGTCAACGGCAAGGCCTACATGGCAGACGCGAAGGGCGCCCTGTTGCCGCTTGATATGGTCAAGCCACAGCACAAGCTCGAAGACGAAGTGGTCCGCAAGGCCATGAGTTTCGCGGTTGCGCTCAGCGAGCAGATCGGCCGCTTCCGCGGCCATACCATGACCGACCTCGGCGATCTCGATGCGCTGCTCTCGCAGGAATACGGTGCCAAGATCGGCGGCGCGAAGGGTAATCGGACCTACCAAACGATCGACGGCACGATGAAGGTGCAGGTGCAGGTCGCCGATCTGGTCGACTTCGGGCCCGAGCTCATCGCCGCGAAGTCTCTCATCGACGAGTGCTTGAACGAATGGTCCCAGGACAGCCGGCCGGAGATCCAGTCGATCGTCACCCGCGCCTTCAATACCGACAAGGAAGGCAAGATTAACCGGTCTGAGATCTTCATGCTGCTGCGTCACCAGATCGAGGATGAGCGCTGGCAGCGCGCGATGGATGCGATCCGCGACGCAATGCGGATCACCGGCTCGAAGGAGTATGTCCGCTTCTATCGGCGCGACAAGGCCACGGATCCCTGGCAGCCCGTCACCATCGATCTGGCAAGGGCGTGAGGTGCATCATGAGGCACTTCCGCGACCCGGTCGAGATCCGGGACCTGATGCTCGAAGCATACCTGACCCAAGGCGTCCGCGTCATTCAAAACGCCGATGACTTCATCGTGCCGGCGCTTAGCACGCCGGGTGGCCTCTTCAGCGTCAACGAAGCCGCCCAGGTGATCTGGGATCGCATCTCCAGTTCCACGCTGCTGCACTGAGAGGATCATCGACATGAGTAAGATTTTCGCCAAGCCGACCGGCATCCCGTACTTCGATGAGCTGAAGAGCGCAGCCTATGAAAGCGTAGCAGTCGTCCTCCAGCGCGTTAGGGCGAGCATGGGCCCGCGTTTCATCCAGAGCAGCTTCAACAAAGACATGCTCGCCCTTGGTTACGATCGGCCGAACCAAAAGGAAATGAACCGCTTCCTGGCCGGCTGCGAGGCCGGCCTGATCGAGCTCGCGCCTCGCGGCGAATCTGAGGAGACACCGACAGTGACAGGGGACGTCATCGGCGATGACCAGGTCGTTGAGGAAGTCCTCGAAGATGCCGAAAGTTCAGAGCCTCCAGCCACGCCAGCGGTACCCGAGCAGCTCGATAAGGCACCCGCGCCGATGCCGCTCGCTCGAACTCGCAACTCATTCGATCTCCTGACCGAAAGCATGATGGCTGACGCGATGGCCGAACTGCAGCGTGATCTGGAAAGCCAGGCTCGGCTTCTGGTCGCTGCCCGCCTTCGTTTGATGGTCGATAGCTACGAGAGCGGGGAGATGCCAGCATGACACGCGTCATCATCGGACCGGCGCTCGTTCCTCGATCCCCCCACGCCGGGGGGATCAGCCTGCGCATGTTCGCTCTCATCTGCAGCTTTCTCCTGTCCGCGATGATGTGGAGCGGTTTGTTCTTCCTCATCTCCGGATGCGCTGAGCTCCAGCCGGCATGCGCCGCTTGCTACATCGGGCTTCAGCAGTTGGAGCGGTCGAAATGAGAGCCGCTGATCATACCCCAGCACCCCAGGCAGAAGCGCTACCGGTTGAGATACTTTCGCAAGGCATTGAAACGCGGCAGGACTGCCTCCTCCGTCGTCAAATGCGCAAGAACCAGACCGCTTTCGTCCAAAATCGAGATGCCTTCAAGCTGGACATTTTCTCCAACCTTGAGGCTCTCGCCTGCGATCTCACAGATGGACAGTTCAGCAATCTCGACGGCTGCGTCCAAGTCTCTAACGTCTTGGCCGTCAATGTCGTCGATTCGGCAATTCTGGGTCGTCAGACTGAAAAAATAGCGGGGCATCAAAAATTCCTACTTGCTCTGCAGCTGCCAAACACCCAGCGACGAGCAGAGTTTCACAGGAAAATCAACGCAGCCCCAGCATTCCAAACTCAAGAGCTAGGTGTCCGATGCTTGTCGCCAATTTGCAATGGCTTCTGCGGCTTCGAGATGAGCGGCGTCCTCGTTAGGGAACGGACCGAGGACTCGTGTTTCACCCAAGTAAGTCACAGCCACCGTGTTTGCGCCGTGATGGTATACGACCTTACTTCCGAACGGTGTCATTCGCGTATTGTCGTGCCGAGCGAGCATGGAAGCTTGGGAGCTTTCATCGAAAAGCTTCGCCGCTTCTGCCCGACCAATGCTGAAACCTGCCAGCCAAGCAAACCGCTCGTCAGGGGTGTTGTGACTGTATGGGCACTCACTTGCCTGCGCCAAATTCACTGCACCGGCAACTCTTCCAAGTTCGCTAATACGAGCGAGTTCGCTGCTGCTGATCATGGGCCAGCTCCCTTCCGAAACGACGAGAACGGCTGTCATGAGGATCGTCATGGTCACGACATTCCGCCAACACAGTGCGAGCGGTGGATGGAGGTTACTTCACTTTCAGCGAGATTCCTAAAAGAATCATCGACTGCCCCATCGCCCCAAACCCGTGTGATGGCTTTAACCAGATCAAGCAGCCCTTGGAGCAAAAAGGATGATTGCTGCGCCGACGACGCACACAGCCGCGCCAAGGAGATCCCATCGATCCGGGGCCTGTCCTTCGATCAGCCAGAGCCAAAGAACAGATGCAACGATGTAGACCCCTCCGTAAGCTGCGTAGGCCCGACCTGCAGCATCGCTCTCAACCAAGGTGAGGAAGTAGGCGAACAGAGCCAGCGAAATCGTCCCTGGGATGACCCACATCGCGGACTTGTCGAGGCGCAGCCACGCCCAGAAAGCGAAGCAGCCGGCAATTTCGGCAAGGGCGGCGCCAATGTAGGCAACGATCGTGATCATCCTTGGCACTTCTCACATCTGCCTGGGCACTGCCAAGCCCCATCGCAGCAAACCCTGCCGGGAGTGCCTTCATGAAGCGGCTCACCCAAAGGCAGGAAGCCTACTTGCAAAGCGCCACAGTCAATCCGACCGGGCGAACGCTCATCCGCAGTGAGGTCCTTGGCCAGCTTCACGCCCTCGGCCTCGTCGAGCACGAGGGTTACGGGATCGCCAGGATCACCGATGCCGGTCGGGCTGCTTTGATGTCGGGAGAGGTGAAATGAGTTCATCGATCGCTGCCATCAAGGTCGCTCAGAAGCAACTCGGCTTGGATGACGATGTCTACCGGGCACGGCTCCACTCGATCACCGGCAAAACCTCCGCCAAAGATATGACGGAAGATGAGCGCCAGCGCGTCATTGAGGACTTCCGCCGCCTTGGCTTCCGTCCCGCCACTCGTCGCCAGGACGGCCGGCAGAAGCTGACCGGCAAGTATGTTCCGAAGCTGCAGGCGCTCTGGATTGCTGCCTATAATCTCGGAATTGCCCGCGAACGCGACGACAGCGCCCTGCTTGCCTTCGTCAAACGCCAGACAGGGATCGACCACACTCGCTTCCTGCATGATGCAGCAGACGCGCGCCGTGTCATCGAAGCCTTGAAGGGCTGGATGGAGCGGGAGGCGAAGGTCGACTGGACGGTCAGCAAGTTCACGGCCGAGTGGGAGAAGGCCGAGGGGTATCGGATTGCCCGCGCGCAGTGGGTGATCCTGGTCGGCCCAGCCGAGGCGAAGATCAGCCGTGCCTTCTGGGACGCGATCGTCGGCATCCTCGGCCGTCACGTCGCCGGCCGCGAGCTGACGCAGGAGGAATGGATCCCCGTCATGAACACATTCGGCGAGCGTATCCGCCGGCGAAAGATAGGCGGATGATCAGCCAGCCGCTCCCGCTTTTCAACTGGCGCGAAGCCCGTGAAGCGGAGCGGCTTTGCCGTGACCGGAAGGCACTCCTCGGCCGGATCCAGAAACTCCGGCTGCATTCGCACAAGCGGGTTGCTCTCGAAGAACGTCTGAAGAACATTACATTGGAGCAAATGAAGGCCGAGTTGGCGAGCAGCCGGGAGCGTCGCGATGCAGACGCCCGATAATCAGAACGATCGAGTATGGCTGACGCCGCTTCTCAACCGCATCGCGAACGTCGCGGGTGAGAACGCGGCGATCGCGCTCGGCCGCGCCCGCGCCGGCGAGCGGATCTATATCCCGGAACGCATGACGGCGGATCATTGGCTTGCCGAGCTCGTCGGCCTTGATGCGGCGTCGAAGATCTCCGCTGCCTTCGGTTCCCAGAAGATGGAGATCCCGCAGTCGATCGCTGGCGACAAACGGCGCCGCGCCGCTGCCATTGCCGACCTGATAGACAGGGGCTATTCAACGAACGCGATCGCCCGTACTCTGGGGATCTCTCAGAACACCGTCGCCGAACATCGCCGCAAGCGGCCGATCGTCGACCCGCAGCTGAAACTGCTTTAGGTTCCTTGGGCTGCGATTTCGCAGCCCCGCTCTTCCTTCCGAATTCGGTCAAAGTCCTCTTCAGACGCCGCTCACTGGCGCTTCGAAGGCACTTCATGACCACCATTTCTCTCGCATCGCGTCTCAGCGAAGCCACGCTGTTTGCGCTCGTGATGCGTCACACCGGCGCCATCGGCCGCAAGCAAGCCGGCATCATCGAAGCGGCGGCCGAAACGCTGCCCGCTCTGATGGAGCTGTTCCGCATCAACACGCCGGCCCGCATCGAGCCATTCCTCGCGCAGACGGCCCACGAGTGCGACAACTTCGCCACCACCGAAGAATATGCGAGCGGCGCTGCCTATGATGGTCGTCGAGATCTGGGCAACACCAAGGATGGCGACGGCAGGCGATTCAAAGGCCGTGCCTATATCCAGCTGACCGGCCGCGCCAACTATCGCGCCTTCACCGCCTGGATGCGCCAGCACAAGGCCGACTGCCCAGATTTCGAAGCGGAGCCCGAGCTGGTCGCGCAGGCGCCCTGGGCTGCCTGGGCCACCGTCTATTTCTGGTCGAGCCGTGACCTAAACGCTCTCGCCGATCGCGGAGACTTCGTCGGCATAACCCGCAAGATCAATGGCGGCACCAACGGGCTCGCCGATCGCCGCACGAAACTCGCCAAGGCCAAGCTCGTCGTCGCCAAGATGCAGGCCGAGCTGGTTGCCGAGAAACAGGGCATCGCTCCCCTGCGCCGCGGCTCCGAAGGGTCAGCCGTCGAGCGCCTCCAGCGTGCCCTGGCTGCGGCCGGCCACTACCTCCTCACCATCGACGGCGAGTTCGGTCCCGGTACCGAAGGCGCCGTCAAAACCTTCCAGCGCTCGCGCGGCCTCATCGTGGACGGGATCGTCGGCGAGCAGACCCTCGTGGCTCTCGAACCCTTCGAACAGGACCAAGCCGCATGAAAGAACTGCTTATGACGCAGCTCCTCCCGGAGCTGATCAACTACCTCCTCTTGCTGTTGCTCGGCGCGATCTTCGCGCTGTTCCACCGCTGGACCGGCATCCAGATCGACGCCAGGCACCGCGACGCGCTGCAGTCAGCGCTGGCGAACGGCGCCAAGCTCCTGCTTCAGCCCGGCGGCACGATCGACGACGCGTTGAACTATGTTCTGCAGTCGGTACCCGATGCGCTGAAGCGCTTCCGCCTATCCGATGACCGCGTCCGCGAACTCCTCGAACCGCACGTGTTGAGCCTCCCGAAGCTGCCGGAAATCGTGACTTCGATTGCGCGCGATGATCATGCCATCGAAGACGCGGTCGACGCCGGCATCAGGCGAGGGCTCAAGGATGCAGTCGCAAGCGGCGAGCGAGCGGCGAGGTCCATCCTCAGATGACGGAAGAGGCCCTGTTCGAACTCGCAGCAGTTCGGGCTGAGCAGGAGCGCGACGCTGGCATCAGATCCGCCAGCGCCGCGCTTTCGATGCCCGGCACCATCGACTGCGTGTCATGCGGCGAAGAAATCCCCGAAGGGCGCCGTTCCGCAAACCCGTCCGCGACCAGGTGCATCGAGTGCCAGAAGTTCTGGGAAACAGAGAAGTTCCACCGATGACCGAATGGAAAGAGTATCTCGGTTTTATGGCGATGCTGATCTCGATCGGCACTGTGATCTGGTCTTGGATCACATCGCCGGCCAAGAAAACCGCGTCCGATCTGGAAGTCTACAAGAAGCAGAACGCCGAAGAGATGAAGGCGCTCTTGGAGGCTGTTCGAGAACTTGGCCGCCGCACTCAGACCATTGAAGGCGAGATGAAGCACCTGCCGGACGCGAAGGCCTTTATGGATATGCGCCTCGAGATCGCGCAGCAGACCGGCAAGCTGGGGCGCATGGAAGAGGCCCTGACATCTACCTCCCGCACTGTCCTGCAGGTGCAGGACTATCTTCTGAAGAGCAACGTCGCATGAGCTTTGACGAACACCTGACCAAAGACGCTCGCCTTGTGATCCTGCGCGAGCTTGCCAAGCAGACCGACAACCGCCTGAACGAGACGCTGCTGACGGCTGTCCTCGACACGTTCGGCCATCGCCGCACCCGCGATTGGGTCCGCACGCAGTTGCGCATCCTCGCCGACCTCGGCGCGGTCTCGGTCACCGAAGCCGGCCCGATCATGATCGCCGAGCTTCGCCGCGCCGGGCAGGATCACGTCGATCGGCGCATCATCATCGAAGGCGTTGCACGCCCCTCCCTGGTGGCCTGATGCGTGGGCGGCTGAACAGCATCGAGCTTCTGCCGGAGGAATGCGATGCGATCATCGCAAAGGCTGCTGCTGATCTGCAGGATCGCAGCCGGACGCAGACGGAGATCTACGAGGAGTTTCACGCCTCGCTCGAGGCGCTCCAGCGTGAGCATCGCGGCGAGCTCGAGTTCGCGATCCCCTCGTTTTCTTCGTTCAACCGCTACTCGCTCAAGCTGGCGCATATCTCCGGCCGCATGAACCAGACACGTGAGATTGCGGCGACGCTGGCCGAGAAGTTCGACGCTAAGGCGTCCGACGATCTGACGCTGATTGCGGCCGAGGCGATCAAGACGCTCGTTTTCGAACTGCTGACCAACAGTGGTGAGGCCGGGCTCGATCCGAAAGGCGCCATGTCTCTCGCCAACGCGCTACGCGCTGCCGCCCAGGCGCAGGGCGTCTCGACCGCGCGTCGTCAAAAGGTCGAGGCAGACTTCGAGACAAAGGCTAAGGAAGCCGTCAATCTCGTCCAGCGCTCGCGCGGCCTTACGGATGAGACTGCATCCGAGATCCTCGACCAGATCCTCGGAGTGCAGAAGACATGACCTCTCCCGTCAGCAAAGAGCAGTGGGCGGAAGCGCGGCGACTGTCCACCGACGCGGTCATCAACCAGATCGGCGCCCGCAAGGCGCTGTTGCCTTATCAGCAGCGGACGATCTCGCTCCTCGAAGGCTCGTGCCCGGTGCTGTTCGTCGAGAAGTCGCGACGGATCGGGTTGACCTGGGCCTGCGCTGCCTATGCCGTTCTGCGCGCTGCGCGTTCGCGCGCCGCCGGCGGCATGGACTTCATGTATATCTCCTACAGCCAGGAGATGACGCGCGAGTTCATCGACGCCTGCGCCATGTGGGCCCGCGCCTTCAGCCAGGCCGCACTGTCAATGGAGGAGTTCCTTTTCGACGACAGCGACGCGGAGGGCGAGCGCGCCATCCAGGCGTTCCGCATCAAGTTCTCGTCCGGTTTCGAGATCGTCGGCCTGTCGTCGGCTCCACGCACGCTGCGCGGTAAGCAGGGCGTGGTGATGATCGACGAGGCTGCCTTCGTGGATAGCCTGGAGCAGCTTCTGAAGGCGGCGCTCGCATTCCTCATGTGGGGCGGCCAGGTCATCGTTTGCTCGACCCATGACGGCTTCGAGAACCATTTCAACGAGCAGATCCAGGACATCCTCGCCGGCCGGCAAAGCTATAAGCACCTGCGCATCGATTTCGACGAGGCGCTGCGCGAGGGTCTCTACCAGCGGATCTGCTATGTCACCGGCAAGACCTGGACGCCGGAGGCGGAGGCCGACTGGCGCCAGGACATTATCCGCTTCTATGGCGCCGGCGCTGACGAGGAGCTCTTCTGCATCCCATCGATGTCCTCGGGCGCATTCCTGCCGCGCTCGCTGATCGTGTCACGGATGAAGAGCGACATCCCGGTGATCCGCTGGAAGTCGCCGCCTGGCTTCGTCGACTGGCTGAAGCCGCTGCGCGAAGGAGAGATCGCGGACTTCTGCGCCGAGCAGCTGCTGCCGCTCCTCAAAGCTCTCGACCCGAAACTTCGAACCGGGTTCGGCCAGGACTTCGGACGATCGGGCGACTTGTCGGTCATCCACCCGTTCCAGGTGCGCCAGGACACCAGCCTTCGCACGCCCTTCCTCCTCGAGCTGCGCGACGTGCCATTCGAGAGCCAGCGTCAGATCATCGTGTTCCTGCGCAAGAATATGCCGCGGTTCTTCCATGCGGCTTTCGATGCGACCGGTAACGGCTCGGCCCATGCCGAGGCGGCACGCCAGGAGTTTGGGGCTGCGCTTGTGTCGGAGATCAAGCTTTCGACGCAGTGGTACATGCTCAACATGCCGAAGCTCAAAGCGGGCTTCGAAGACGCAACGTTCGAGCTGCCGCTCGATGACGACGTGCTCGGTGACTACCGGCTGCTGAAGATGACGAAGGGCGTGGCGAAAGTGCCGGACGATGCCCGCACGCAAGGTTCCGATGGCTTCGAGCGCCATGGCGACAGCGCCGTTGCCGGTGCGCTTGCGATCTATGCCAGCGAACAGAGCGGGGGCGAGGCGGGCGCCGGCACCATGGGCGACGCCCGTCCGTCGAGCGAAGTGATGCGCGCCGAAAGCGGTGGCTTCGGCGCGGTAGAAGCACGCGCGGATCTTTCCGCATTCACAGGATACTGACATGGCCGACCAGGTGATCGAACTCGCCTCCATAAAGTCCGACCCGTTCATTCCGGGCTATACCGGCGTGCTGCAGCCGACAGATGAGGTGCTGCGCGGCCGTGGTCTGGGCAAAGGCCATCAGCTCTATGACGAGATCCGGCGCGACCCGCACGCCCATGCGATCCTGCAAAAGCGTAAGCTGGAAGTCGTCAGCCGCGAGTGGAGCGTCTTCGAAGCGTCGGAAGCGCCGGCCGACAAGCAGGTGGCCGAGGAAGTCACGCGGCAGCTGAAGGCGATCGACTTCGACCGGCTGACCCGTGGCCTGCTCGGCGCCATCCTCAAGGGCTTCGCCGTTGGCGAGGTGATGTGGGAGCTGAAGGACGGCATCTGGACGATCGCGGCCGTCAAGGTGAAGAAGCAGCGGCGCTTCAAGTTCGACATGGACGGCCAGCTGCGGCTCCTGACGCGCAGCAACATCACGGACGGCGTGGCAGTACCGGATCGCAAGTTCATCGTCCATCGGCACTCGATCGACGATGACGACGACGATCCGTACGGCGTTGGCCTCGGTCAGGTTCTCTACTGGCCGGCCTGGATGAAGCGCCAGTCGCTGGCGCACTGGCTGCGTGCGGTCGAGAAATTCGCGTCCCCGACGACGAAGATCACTTACCCGGGCGGCTACGATAAGCAGCGCCAGGAAGAGATGCTTTCGACCCTTCGGACGCTCGCGAACGACAGCGGCATCGCCGTGCCCGAGGACGTGATCGTCGAGCTCCTGGAAGCCAAAAACAGCGGCGGTGGCAATGTCTCCGAAGCTCTCAACCGCTACCTCGACGAGCTGATGAGCGAGGCGGTCCTGGGTGAAACCCTGTCCACCAACTCCGGCGAGCGCGGCGCCCGTTCACTGGGTGAGGTTCACAACGACGTGCGCGTCGCGATCGCCAAGGCGGACGCCGATCTTGTTTGCATGAGCATCAAGCAGACGCTCGTGCGGTGGATCGTCGAGCTGAACTTTCCGGGCTCCGCAATCCCGGATGTGTGGCGCGACTTCTCCGAGGCCGAGGATCTCAATGAAAGGGTGAAGCGCGATAAAGCGATCTTTGAGATGGGCTTCAAGCCCAAGGATCCGCAGTACATCGACAACACCTATGGCGGCGAGTGGATCGAAAAGCCGGCGGCGGCTACGCCAGTCGCGCCGCCTCAGCCTGGTGCCCTCGACGATGTCGAATTTGCCGATCCCGCGCAGGCACGACCTGGGGACAAGGTGACGGTCGAGCTTGCCGACCAGCTCGACACCGCCGGCGCCGCGTCGATCGACGCGATGATTGACCAGATCCGGACGGAGTTCGCCGAGGCACGAGACTTCGACGATCTCACGCTGCGACTGGCGCGTCTTTCGTCCGAGATGGGCGTCGATGATCTCGGTGGGCTCCTCGAGCGCGGCATGACGCTTGCGCAGCTTGAAGGCGTGGCATCCGTCAATGGCCGATGACGCGATCCCGTTTCAGGAGGCGATCGACTTCCTCGCTGGCAAGGTCAACCTGCCGACCAGGCGCTACGACGACCTGAAGCATGACGCGCATGTCCGCGCCTTCTCGGTCGCCGGCGTCACGCGCGACGACATGCTGGCCGATTTCCGCCGCGCGATCGAGAAGGCGCGCAGCGAGGGCACCGGCTTCAAGGAGTTCCAAAAGGACTTCGACGCCATCATCGAGCGCACTGGCTGGAAGTTCAACGCCCGCGGATCGACCGACGAGGAGCGGCGGGCCTGGCGCGCGCGGATCATCTACACGACCAACATGCGGACGAGCTACATGGCTGGCCGCTACAAGCAGCTGACCGATCCCGACGTGCTCAAATACCGCCCATACTGGCAGTATGTGCATTCCGGCGCGCTGCATCCTCGCAAGCAGCATCTGGCATGGGACGGCCTCGTGCTGGCGGCAACCGATCCGGCCTGGGATGTGATGTATCCGCCAAACGGCTGGGGCTGCGGCTGCGATGTCGAAGCGCTGTCGCGGCGCGAGCTACAGGCGCTCGGCAAGGACGCGCCCGACCAGGCGCCGGCGCTCGTCGAATATGACGGCGTGGATCCTCGCCAGGGCGGGACGGAGCCGCGGATCGGCGCCATCGACCGCGGCTGGGAATACAACGTCGGCAAGAGCTGGCTCAATGGCCTGGTTCCCGAGGAGCTGCGCACACCGCTGGCGCCGGCCGGCGCGGAACCGGCCTCTCCTCCGGATCTGCCTGAACTTCCTCCCGCTCGCGCCGCGGCGCGCCGCGACATCATGCCGGATAACCTGACGGCCGATGCCTATGTCTCGGCCTTCCTCGAGCGCTTCGAGCTCAAGAACGATCGCGGCTTCTACCGGGACAAGTCGGGCGGTATCATCACTGTGAGCGACCGCTTGTTCCAAAGCCGGGCGCCGGACGGGACGGTCATCGGCCTGAAGGCCGGCAAGCGCGGCCGCGGCCAGTTCGCCAAGCTCCTCGCCGACGCGATCATCGATCCCGACGAGATCTGGGTGGATTGGGCGCAGGTGCGAAGCGGGATTGTCCTGCGGCGCGCCTACCTCAAGCGCATCGTGCTGCCGGACGGCCAGGCGCTGTTCGTGCGCTTCGAATGGACGGCCAAGGGTTGGGTGGCGATAACGGGGTTCGACACCACGGAAGCCTACCTGGCGAACTACCGCCGCGGCGCGCTGCTGTATCAGCGGAGATGACATGAAAAAGCGCGCCTGCCGGGGCGCGCTTCGGTGTCACGATCTACGGAGGGCTCCGGCGCCTCGATCGCGACAAGATGAATATAGCACTGCCCTGGCGGTGAAACAACGGAGCGGGCTATGGCTGCCGCGACACTGACCTTCAACGATACTAGCGTCGAGCAGCTGCTCGCCCGCCTCCTGGAGGCCGCCGGCGACGTGAAGCCTGCCTTGAAGAACATCGGCGAATACGAGG
This sequence comes from Rhizobium sp. CC-YZS058, assembly GCF_034720595.1. Taxonomy (NCBI): domain Bacteria; kingdom Pseudomonadati; phylum Pseudomonadota; class Alphaproteobacteria; order Hyphomicrobiales; family Rhizobiaceae; genus Rhizobium; species Rhizobium sp. CC-YZS058. Next base: position 637,610 of record NZ_JAYESJ010000001.1, read on the forward strand.
CGAAAGTGACGCGCCGGCGTTTCGTCGACCAGGTCGATCCCGATGGCCACCGCTGGAAACCGCTCAACCCGCTCTACGCAAAGACCAAGAAGGGGCCAGGGATCCTGCGCGGCGAAACGCGCGACCTGTCCTCGATCGTCTGGCAGCTTGCAAAGGACAGCGTGTCGATCGGCTCCAATGTCGTTTACGCGCGGATCCACAATGAGGGCGGCGTCATCACGCCGAAGACCGCGTCGGCGCTCGTGTTCTCGATGGGCGGCCAGACCTTCCGGGTGAAGAGCGTGACGATCCCGAGGCGTCAGTTCCTCGGCTTCAACGATGCATCGATCGCTGCGATCCTCGACATTGTCCAGGACCATTTCGTTGAGGCAGTCGGCTCGGAAGAGGCTGCCAAATAAGCGGCCTCAGGAGCGCGCTGGCGCTCTTCGACGCCCGGTGATAGCCTTCAGGGGCGCCAAACGCGCCAGAGGGCTTTGAAGAGGCTTTGAAATCGATCTGCCGAGCAGGTTGAGCCCGACGATCCGCCCTGATCAGCAAAACACCACCGATTGTTCCTCGGGCTGCGTTTTCGCATCCCCGACTGGCGAGCGGCGCTCCGGCTAGATGCCGAGCATGAAACCGTTCGAAATCTTCCGCACCGGCAACCATACCTCATCGCAGGGGAAGGCACTCACCTTCTCCGAAGCTGATGTCGCGGCGATCGCGGCGAGCTATGACCCGGCCCTGCATCAGGCGCCGATCGTCGTCGGCCATCCCAAAACCAACATGCCGGCATTCGGTTGGATCAAGAGCCTGTCGGTAAAGGGCGACCGCCTGGTTGCTGAGCCCGACCGTCTCGACCCAGCGTTCGCGGAAATGGTCAAGGACGGGAAGTTTCTCAAGGTTTCCGCCGCGCTCTACGATCCCGCATCGAAGGGCAACCCGACGCCGGGCTCCTATCATCTGCGCCATGTCGGCTTCCTCGGCGCCGAGCCGCCGGCAGTGAAGGGCCTCGCCGCGATCGAGTTCGCAGAAGGCGAAGAGATCATCCTCGAATTTGCGGATACGAACTGGCGCACCCTGTGGGGGCTCGAAAGCATCGGCCGGCTGTTCCGAGGCTTGCGCGACCACTTCATCGCCACGACCGATCTCGAAACCGCCGACCGGTTTCTGCCGCAGTATCAGATCGACGAGCTGACGCAGATGTCGGCCGACCTGCGCGCTGAAGCTCGCGTCGAGGATCTGCGGCCATCCTTCTCCGAAACACACGAGGATACATCCATGACGACTGCCCAGACGGCGGAAGCCGAGCGCCTGGCCGCGCTCGATGCCCGCGAAGCCGCGCTCAATAGCCGCGAAACGACGTTCTCCGAAACGGAGAAGAAGGCAAAGGCCGAGGCCGATGCTGCGTTCGTCGACGGTGTTGTGAAGGCCGGCCGTCTGCCGATCGGCCTGCAGGCCACGGCAGTCGCTCTCTTCTCCGAACTGTCGGACGACGTGCTGACCTTCTCGGAAGGTGGCGCGTCCGTCGAGACCTCGCCCCGCGCGGCCTTCCGTAGCCTGCTCGAAAAGCTGCCCGTGCCGGTCGTCGCTGGCGAGCTCGCCCAGGGCGACGGCCCGGACTTTTCCGATTCCGAGCAGGTCGCCGACGCGATCACCAAGGAAATCACCGAAGCCAAGGCGCGCGGCGAGGACCTGTCCCCTGCTCAGGCCGCCATGCGCCTCAAGACCCGCCGCTAAGGAACACGCTTCATGAACCGCATCGTTCGCGCCTTCACCGCCGCTGGCGCCATCGGCCACCGCCGCCTCGTCAAGTACACGGCGAATGATGGCGAGGTCGCCCTGGCCACCGCTTCCACCGACATCATCGCCGGCGTCACCGATTATCCGAACGGTGCCTCGAACGGTCAGCGCATCGACGTGGTGCTCGACGGCCCGGCCGACATCGAGGCGGGTGGCGTCATGACGCCCGGCGCCGCGATCACGGCCGATGGCACCGGCCGCGCGGTCGCAGCTGCCCCCGGCGCCGGCGTTAACGCCTTCGTCGCCGGCCGCACCCTCGTCAACACAGCCGCCGGCGACATCGCCAAGGCCATCATCAACCCCACGCGCATCCAGGGCTGATGAGCCCGCGCACCCCAGGAGCAATGACGCATGGCTGGACAGCCGTTTCCCGTCGATCCGGTACTGACCGGCATCGCCATCGCCTTCAAGAATGCCGAAATGATCGCCGACCAGGTGCTGCCGCGCCTCGAGCCGAAGCTGACAGCCGAGACCTTCAAGTACATGGTGTTCGGCTTCGATCAGCAGATCACCATTCCCGACACCAAGGTCGGCCGGAAGTCCGAGCCGAACGTCATGGAGTTCGGAGGCACGTCGGTTCCCGGCAACACCACCGACTACGGTCAGGACTCGGTGATCCCGAACGCAGACATCGCGCAGGCGCCGGCCGGCTACGATCCGGAAGCCTTCGCCGTCCAGCAGCTCACCAACATCATCGAGCTCGATCGCGAAAAGCGTGTCGCGGCCAAGGTATTCGATCCGAACACCTATGCTGCAGCGAACCGCGAGCTGCTCGCCGGCACGTCGCAGTGGAGCCATGCCGACAGCAAGCCGGCAAACGCGATCACCCTGGCGCTCGACAGCATGGTGATGCGCGCCAACGTCATGGTGCTCGGCCGCAAGTCCTGGTCTTCGCTGCGTCAGAACCCGAGCATCCTTCGCGCACTCACCGTGTCCGGCGCCGGTGACGGTCTCGCCGACCGCCGCGCGGTTGCCGACCTTCTCGAGCTCGATGACATCGTCGTCGGCTCCGGCTGGGCGAACGCCGCCAAGCCCGGCCAGGCCGCGCAGCGCTACCGTCTGTGGGGCAACCACGCCGCCCTTATCCGCCGCGAGAAGATCGTGTCGAGCCTGGGCGAAGTGCCCACCTTCGGCTGGACCGCACAGTTTGGCGATCGCGTCGCCGGCTCGATGGATGCGCCGCTGGTTGGCCTGCGCGGATCCCGCCGTGTGCGTGCCGGCGAGAGCGTGGCCGAGGTCATCTCGGCTCCAGAGCTCGGTTACTTCTTCCAGAACGCCGTCGCCGCCTGACGGCCGTTCTCGAAGTCCGGCCGGCTCGCCCCGGCCGGAGCTTTTCGGAAGACGCCGCATTGCCGGCGTCTTTTCAAAAGCTCGAAGGATCTTACCTCATGGCCAAGAAGACCACTGCATCCCGCGCGCCCGCCGCCGAGAAGGACGTGACCGCCGTCCAAGGCGTGGCGTCGGCCGACGCAGGTTCCACTCCTCCCGGAACCGCGTCTCTCCCCTCCGGTGGGAACGGGCCGGAGGGGAGCATCCTTGAAGGCGTCGTCCTTCCCCCCGATACTGCCCATACCCCCGAGAGCGAGAGCGGCGATGCCGACGTGCCGGAATTGTCCGGCGCGGAAAGTCCGAATGGTGACGACACGGGAACTGCTCCTGTCACAGCACCGACCTCCGAGGTGCCGGCATCAACCTCGGAGACCGCCGACGCGCTCGACGTGCGAAGCCTCAAGCATGTGCTCGAGGTGACCGGGTGCGCTGATCTCGATGATCTCATCGACATGGCGAACGCCGGGCAGTCGGCTCATCTGGCTCTGGCCAAGCTGATCGGCTCCGGTGATCCGGACGCTGCTCTTTTCGCCGTGCTCGAACCTGCCGAAGTGATTGAGCAGCTTTTCGAGATCAAGGGCCGGTTCCAGCAAACCCTAAATACCCTGAGTGCTGCCGCGGAGCCGGATAACTCCGGCAAGGGTAAGCGTCGCTTCATCGTCTGCGAACGGGTCAGCTTGAACGGTGTGATGGCTGAGATCGGCAAGACGCTCGATCTCACTGAAGATGAGCATGTCGAACTGCTCGCGGCGGGCGCCATTGCGTCCACCTGGGAGAAGGGCTTCACCGTCTGATGGTTTATGCGACCCTCGCCGATCTGATCGAGCGCGCCGGCGAGGACGAGATCCGGCAGGTCGCCGATCGCGATGATGACGGCGCACCAGATTCGGACGTGATTGCCGCTGCGTTCGAAACCGCCGGCAACACGATCGACGGCTACCTGGGCGTCCGCTTCCAGCTGCCATTGACGGTGGTTCCGGCGAATGTCCGCGGTTGGGCCGTGGCGATCGCGCGCTACCACCTGCATCGCGACGGCGCTCCTGACTATGTCGTGCGCGATTACAAGGATGCGCTGACCGCGCTCCAGCAGGCAGCGCGCGGCCTCCAGGCGCTTCCCGGCCTCGACGGGATTGCGCCGGCGCAGTCGTCGACCGGCACGATTCGTGTCGATGGACCGGCGCCGGTGTTCTCAGCCGAAAAGCTGGAGGGATGGCTTTGATCGCTGCGACCATCGCCCGGCTGAAGGCGGCCGCTCCAGACCTGACGGACGTTCTGGCCGTCGAGGATCTCGATGCGATCGGCAAGGGCGTGGCTCCGAAGCACGGCACGGTGTTCGTGATCCCCTACCGCGAACAGGCCGAGCCGAACGGGATGGCCACCGGCGGCTTCGAGCAGCTCGTCCATGCGCAGATACTCGTCGCGATCGTCATTCGCCGTCACGACGACGCGAAGGGTACGAAGCGCGCGCTCGACTTCGATGCGCTCAAGAACACGGTCGAGCAGGCCCTTGCCGGCTGGTCGATCGACCCCCGCGGAGATCTCTTCGAGCTGGTGGCGGCACAGGCCGCGCCGCTCGGCAACGGGGTCACCGTCTACGTGCAGACCTGGCAGACAAGCCGTTACCTGGAGACCGACTGATGTCCGATGAAACTGAAGGCGGCGGCTCCTACACCCGCCAGAAGGACGGCTCGCTGAAGCTCGTCGAGCGCACCAAGCCGATCGAGAACGAAGCCGTCGACGCCGCCGAGGCGATCATTGACGGGCCTGCGCTTCCTGAAGCCGCCCCCGCGACTACCACCCCGAAGAAGGGATCCTGATCATGGCGAAGCGCTATTGGCGAAACCGCGCCATCCTGGCGAAGATCGAAACCACCTATGGCCAGGACAGTGCGCCGACGGCCGCCGCCAATGCCATGCAGATGACGAACGTCGAGTTCGATCCGTCCGCTGGTCAGGAAGTCGCGCGCGACCTCGTGCTGCCGTACATGGGCCACCAGGGCGTCATGCTCGTCGGCTCCTACGGTACGCTTTCCGGTGAGGTGGAGCTCGCCGGCGCCGGCGCGGCCGGTACCGTGCCCGCCTACGGTGTCCTTCTGCGCGCCTGCGCCATGCGCGAGGTCGTCACGGCCGGGGCCGATGTCCAGTACAGCCCCGTGTCGAAGAACCAGGAGAGCTGCTCGATCCGGTTCAACGGCGACGGCGTCCAGCATATCCTGCTTGGCTGCCGCGGCACGTTCACCCTCGACCTGGCCCCGCTTGCCATTCCGCGGCTGAAGTTCGTGTTCACCGGCCTCCTCGGCCAGGTCACGGATCTGGCGATGCCGACGACGATCGACCTGACGAAGTTCATCAAGCCCGTGCCGGTCAACAAGGCCAACACGACCTTTGCCTTGCACGGCTATGCCGGTGGCACCGATGGCATTTCCTTCGACCTCGGCAACCAGATCGAGCCGGACTTCCTCATCGGCGAGGAAGCGATCGAGCACGTCGACCGCATGATGACTGGTGAGGCCACGATCCGCGCCGACTCGCTTTCGACCATCAACTGGTACGATCGCTCGGCCAACCATACGCCGGGCCCGCTCGCAGGCCAGCACGGCATCACCGCCGGCAACATCGTCAAGTTCGACGCGTCACAGGTGCAGATCGGCCGCCCGAAGTACGGCGAGAGCCGCAAGCGCATCAACAACCGCTTGCCGTTCTTCTGCTTGCCGACCGCCGGCAACGACGAGTTCCTCCTCACCATCAAGTAATCGGCCGGCCGTCCGACGGCCGACCCTCTTCAAGCTCCGTTCAAAGGCATGTCAATCGATGTTCAAACTGGTCGATAACCTCACCTTCTGGTGGCCGGTCAAAGTTTACGAGCCCAACCCGAGTAAGACGGGCGACACCGTCGAGCATGTCTTTGAGGTCGAGTTCGAGATCATCTCGAAGGATGAAAGCCGGGCGAGCGCCCGCGCCCGCCGCGCGCTTCTCGAGGAGATCAAGACCGATCTCACCGATGTCGAGCTCGAAGCCCTCCAGGACAAGATCGACCTGCACGATCTGGCGGCCATGCGCCGCGTCGTTCGCAACTGGCGCAAGATCGAAAGCGATGCCGGCGAGGCGATCCCGTTCAACGACCAGACCTTCGCGGCCGTATGGGCGCACCGCCGCGTCCAGATGGCGCTGGTTCGCGCCTATGACGAAGCGATCACCCTCGAGAAGGGCCGCGCAAAAAACTGACGGATGCGGCCGAGGTCTGGGGCTACGAGCGCCTCGGCCGCACCAATCCCCATCAGGTCACCGCGATAGACGACGATCTCCGCGACCAGTTTGCAAGCCTCGGCGTCCACCTCGTCGAGGATGACTGTTTCACCGACGATGAAGAGGAAGGGTTCGAGTTGAGCGTTCACAATGCCGATAGCCTTTCCGCCTTCATGGCCTGCTCCACGCAGTGGCGCACCCAAGGCACTCAAGCTGGCCTCGTCTGGATCGGTCTCGATTACACGGCTTGCAAGGCCATGCTCGAAGCCCAAGATCTGCCGATCTCATCGCTTGCCGACTTTCCGTTGATCGAAGAGGCCGTCTTGCCGATCTTCAACCGGCAGGACGATGGCGGGAGCGAAGGCTGATGGCGCCTGCCTACCGCATCGCGATCGGCGTCAGCATCGACGCCAGCCAGGCGAAAGCCGGCAGCACCGAAACGCGCTCCGCCGTTGCCTCAATCAAGAAAGAGGCGGAAGCCACCAAGCCAGCCCTAGACGCCTTGGCCACTTCGATCGACAAGGCTGACAAGGCCGGCGGCGCCGGCGTTGCGCGCAAGGGTATCGACGAGATCGGCGAGGCGGCCGACCGAACCGAGACCAAACTTCAGCGGTTGATCAACCGATCGGTCGGGCTCCATACCGGTGCGGCAAACGAGAACGTCCGGCAGTGGACGGGCGCACTGGCGGCTGAAGGGCTGGCCGTCGACAATCTGCGGGGAAAATACGATCCGGCCTTCGCCGCCATCTCCCGCTACAAGCAGGCCGTCCTCGAAATGCGCATGGCGCATGCCCAGGGGGAGCTGTCGTCGAACAAGATGGCGCAGGCGATGAGCCGTGAACGGCAGGCAACGCTGGCGAGCCTCGCGGCCATCAAGGGCCGCAACCAGGCGATGGGCGGCGGCGGGCTGCGTCCGGACCAGAAGTCGAACCTCTACATGCAGGGCGTCGATACGGTACAGAGCTTGGCCCTTGGCATGCCGCCGATTCAGGTCCTTCTTCAGCAGGGGCCGCAGATCGCTCAGGTCTATGGAAGCATCGGCGGAGCCGCGCGCGCTGCACTCGGCGTCCTGACGCCGCTCAATCTCGCGATCGGCGGCACGGTTGCGGTTGTCGCTGGCGCCGGCATGGCGCTGAGCTCCTACCTCGAGTCGATAAAGGAAGTCGAAACGGCTGCGGCCGGCCTCGGCCGGACGACGGCTGGCACGGCGGAAGCCATGGAGCTGGCGGCGACACGCGGTGCAGCCGCAGCCGGGATCTCGGTTTCGTCAGCGCGGTCTATGGAGGCGCAATTCCTTCGCACCGGGCGGATTGCCTCCGGCAATTTCGAGCAGCTCATCGGCATCAGCAAGAACTTCGCCGCCACGTTTGGCATCTCGGCCGAAGAAGCAGGCGATCAGCTCGCGCAGATGTTCGCCGATCCGGCCAAGGCTGCCGACGCGCTCTATCGTCAATATGGCCTGATCGACGGCGCAACAGCCGAATATGCGCGCCGGCTCGCTGCACAGAACCAGCTCGGGGCGGCGCAAAAGGTGCTCCTCGAAGCTCTCCCCAGCCGCCTGGCTGATGCGAGCAGGGCCACAACGGCACTCGGACGCGCTTGGAACACGGTCGCCACTGCGGCAAGCGATGCCTTCGATTACATCGGAAAGGCGACTGACCGGGCTATCTCGGGTCCGACCGCCGCTCAAGCGCTCGCTGAGGAAGCGGCCAATAACCGCACGCTTCGCAATGCTCAGGAAAGGTCGAAGGGTGGCTTCCTCAGTCGTCTCGGCGTTCCAAACCTGTTCTCCGATGACCTTGCTGAGAGCGATGCGAAGCTCAGCGACATGATGGAAACGCAGCGTCGGCGCGAGGCGCTCGAAGCGGAGCGCGCCAAGCGTGAGGGCAACCTCCGTCAGAGCGCCATGTCACTCGATATTGCGCAACAGTCTCCCGCAACCTCCTACGCCCGTTCACGTCGCCAGCTGGAAGACGAGATCAAGGGCATCACCGCCGGTATGAACGGCGCGGACGGGCGCTCCGCGGATCAGAACAGCGATATTGCCACCGCTCTCGATGCAAAGACCCGTGCGCTGCAGACGATGATCCCTGCCCAAGAGCGTGCCAACCAGCTGGCGGCGCTCGAAACGCAAATCTCGACCGAGCGCAACCCGATCGCGCGGGCGGATCTTGAAGCCCGACGGCGGCGCGTCGAGCTCGCCGGCGAGGAGATCACATCGGCGCAGGCCGAGGCGCAGATTACTGCGGCGCGCAATCAGGCACTCCAACAGTTCATGTCGACCGCACAAGCGCAGTCGGCTCAAATTGCAGACGAGGTGACGATCCGCCGGCAGCTCAACGCCGAAGTCGCTGCCGGCACCATAACCGCGGCCGAGGCCGAAGCGCGGCTGCGCACCGAAATTCAGCTCCGTCCCTTGGCGACCGCCGCGGCCGCCGCGCAGGGCGATGAGCAGCGACGACTGACGGCCGTCCTGGAAGAAGCGCGTGCCGCGCAGGCCGCTATGGAAACGGAAACCCGACGCTCCGGCGCAATCGAGGTGGCCCGCGGCCAGGCCGACACAATCGAGAAGCTGAAGCTCGAAACCTTTCTCGTCGGCGCCAGCACGGCCGAGCGCGAAAAGGCGCTCGCCCTCCTCGAGACGGAGCAGATGATCCGCGCCCGCGGCTTCGGTTCGCTTTCGGCCGAGGCCGAGGCGATCCGGCGGAACGCACGGGCGATCGCTGAGAGCACCGAAGAGCTGCATCGTCACGAGGCTGCCTGGCAGACCGTTCAGTCGGCCGGCTCGCAGGCGATCGACAACATCATCGGCAACCTGACGAAAGGCGACTTTAAGGGCGCTTTGAACGGGCTTCTGGGCGACATCTCGTCATTCTTCAGCGAGCTCGCCGGCAACTCGATCAAGAACAGCCTATTCAAGACCGACCTGCCGACGATCGGCACGATCTTCGAAACCTTGTCAGGCCGCGGCAGAAGCGCGGCAGCCGCTCCAGCCGCTGCCAATCAGGTCGCCGCCACTGCCGCGGCGGCAATCCCCTCGCCAGTCGCCGTTCCGGCGGCGGTCATGTCCACGTCGTCGGCCGTGGATCTCGCCGGTGGGCTTCTCGGCTTCAACGAGACCGCGCAGCGCGGCAACATCAACAGCTTCCTCAAGGCCGGCGGCGTCAATATCGATGCGGCGCAGACCGCGTGGTGCGCCGCCTTCGTAAACTCCTCGCTCGAGCAGATCGGCGTCAAGGGATCGGGCGGCCTGACCGCGAACAGCTTCCAGAGCTGGGGCAAGGGCGTGGATGTGTCCCAGGTCCTGCGCGGCGACGTGCTGGTCGAGTCGCGCGGGCTTGGCCCAGGCCAGCCAGGCGGTCATGTCGGCTTCGCAACTGGCTCGTCGCGCATGGGTGCCGGCGGGCTTCAGCTCGAAATGCTTTCCGGCAACCAGGGCAACCAGGTCAGCAAGTCCTGGATCGATGCGGCCGATGTTATGGCTCGACGCGCTGATGACGCCGGCGGCGCGCTTGCCGCCGTTGCCAACGCATCCAGCCAGGCGGTCCAGGGCGTCGGCGCGCTCGGCGCTGGCATGGGTCAGGTGAGCCAGCAGCTCATGAACGCTGTGTCGGGCGCCAACGCACCGGGCGGCAGCCTGCTCGGCGGCCTCGGTAGCCTGTTGGGCGGTATCAGCCCCACCAGCCCGCTATGGGCGCCGAACACGACGATGGGGGCATGGCTTACCGGCGCGCATCTCGCCGGCGGCGGCGACGTGTCCGGACCAGGTACGGGCACGTCCGACAGCATTCCTGCTATGCTCTCGGACGGCGAGTTCGTCGTGAACGCAAAAGCGACGGCTCTTCATCGCCCACTGCTTCGCGCGATCAACAGCGGCAGTAAGGTTCTACCCTTCGCTTCTGGCGGCGACGTGCGGCGCGGCGGCCGGATCGACACGCCGGCGCCGGTCTATGACTTGCCCAGGGCAGGAGGATCTGGCGGTCGCGGTGGCAACAGCCGTTCCGGTGTTCGCGACATCATCGTCAACGTCGACAACCCGCAGGGCGACAGCGCCATCGATGCGGCGGTGGCGAGTGGCCTCAAATCCGGGTTTAAGGAGCTCCGGGCTCAGCTTCCGGACCTGGTGGACGATTACAAGAAGCGACCTCTCGTGAGGGCGCCACGATGACCCTTGTGTTTCCCCTTGCTCCGAACGTTCTGAACGACAAGCTGCCGATCGCGGCTGTTGTCTGGGATCAAAAGCGGATGGACCGGATCTCCGGACAGGCGAGCGGTCGTTTCTGGGGGGCTGAGCTCGCGCCGCCCTTGTGGCGGCCGACGATCGAACTCGCGACCCGGCCGAGCTCCGAGATGAAGCGCTATGCGGCGCTTATTCGCGCGCTTCACGGTGTCCAGAACGGCTTCTTCCTGACCGACCCCTTATCGCCGTTTCCGGCCGCCGATCCGGGCGGCCAGATCCTTGGCAATTCGCAGGTCCAGATCGAGAGCATTCCGAGCCATCGCTCATCCCAGTCGTTCAAGGGACTGCCGCCCTTCTATCAGTTGTCGATCGCCGACAAGTTCACGGTCGTCTACGGCAGCAATCCGACCCGCTACGGCTTTTTCGAGATCACGGAGGATGCCGCAGCCACCTCGGACGGCACGACCGGCTTGATCGGGGTTTATCCGCACCTGCCGGCAGGCGTTGCTGAAAATGCGGTGGTCATCCTTGCCAAGCCCTTCGGCCTGTTTGTCGTCGAGCCGGGCAGCCACAACCCCGGCCGGGCACGCCGTCATCTGACGGAAGGTGCGGGCTTCACCGCCATCCAGAAGCTGTTCGCATGAGAAGCGTTTCCCTCAACTTCGCCAATGCACTGAAGAACGCGACCCGCGACGGGATTGTGCCGCGCTGGCTGATTTCGATCGCGGGCAAGACGTTTGCCGAGAGCCCGGCCGACGCGGTCGAGGTGATGCGGAGCTTCTCGACCTACGACGATCACATGAACATCGATGTCGTCTCCACCAAGACGGGCCTCGTGACGACGCGTCAATTCCTTGGATCGGTCAATCTGGAGATCGGCCGCATCCCGCGCGTGTCTGAGCTGAGGATTCAGCAGGTCGAGGTGAAGATGAGTGCTTCGGCGCCGGCCGTGAACGACTTCATCCGTTCGAACAATCTGAAGGGCGCGCGCGTCGAGATCTGGGTTCAACTTCTCAGCCCGCAATCGCGCGTGCCCGTCGGCATGCCGGAGCTCGCGTGGCTTGGCATCATCGACGGCGCGCCGATCGATGAAGGCGACGACGGGGTAATGGTGTCGCTCACCGTGGTGAACGAGGCGATGGTGATGCTGACCAGGTCAAACCCGGCAAAGTCCAGCCACGAAGAAGGAAAGAAGCGCTTGTTGCCGGACGGCCGGCCGGACGATTTTTCCATTTATGCCGGCTCCGTGAAGCAATGGCGAGAACCATGGGGTGAGGACTGATGATCACCCTGAAGCGCAAGGACCAGTGGCTCTCCGCTTATCACGACGAGCTCGAACTGATCCGTCGCACACCATTCTCCTGGAAGGAGCATGAGTGCGCGTCGGGCCTCGCCGCCCGCGTCGTCACGGCCGTGACCGGGGTCGATCTCGCTCTGCCCTATGCCGGCCGCTACCAAGACGCGGTCTCGGCTTACCGAACGCTCCGCTCGACCGGCTTTGCAGATCTCGCCGACTTCGCCGCATCGGTTCTGCCGGAATACGATCATCCGGTCGACGCGCACATTGCCGACATCGCCGCCATCCCGACCCATACCCCGTTTCGCCACGTGCTGGGCGTCTTCAACGGCGAGCGCATCTGGGTGCTGACCGAAGGCGGTCTCGGCTCAGTCGATCGCGCGGCGGCCGTGCGCGCCTTCAAGGTGGGCTGAGATGAACCGGACGTTCGCTCTATGCACAACCGCCCTGACAGCGCTGCTTCTCACGCCGGCTGCTGCCCATGCCGATCCGATCAGCGGCATCATCAGCGTGTTCTCGGCCATCGCCGGTGGCGCGACGCTTGGCCAGGTCGCTCTCAGCCTCGCGATCTCAGTCGGAAGCTCGCTGCTCCAGATGGCGCTCACCGACACGCCGCAACAGAAGCCGGTGGGCGTCGAGCTGCAGGTCAAGGTTGGGGACGACCAGCCGCAATCGACCACGATGGGCACCTTCGCCACACGCGGCAAGCTGAAGTACTCCGGCTCCTACGGCGACCTCGACGGCGTGCCGAACTCGCATGTCAGCGAGGTTTACGAGCTTGGAAACATTCCTGGTGTCGGCCTGAAGCGCGTCCACATCAACGGCGAGCCCTGCACGATCCTGTGGAACGAGATGTCGAGCCGTGGTGCTCCAATCATGGAGTATCGCGAGGGCGGCAAGGACTATGCCTGGGTGCGGTTCTACGATGGCAGCCAGACGACGGCCGACCCATATCTGCGCTCGAAGCTCGGCACGGACAAGCAGCGCCCTTACCTCGCAACCATGGTCGGGATCGGCACGCCCTACGCCGTGATGTCCTACCGCTACAATCGCGACAAATGGTACGGCCAGCCGAAAGCGATTTTTGAGCTCGACCCACTGCCCCTCTACGATGTCCGCCGCGACAGTTCGGTCGGCGGCAATGGGTCGCATCGATGGGGCAACAAGGCCACCTACGAGCCGAGCAACAATCTCGCTCTGATGGCTTACAACCTGATCCGCGGCCTGACCTACAAGGACGAGTGGTTCTACGGTGGGCAGGATGTTGCCGCGCACCGCTTGCCCGCCGCCAACTGGATCGCGGCTGCGCAGGAATGCGCCCGCCAGATCGACCTCTCCGGAGGTGGGACGGAATCGCAGTTCCGCGGCGGCTACGAGCTGACCGTCGATATGCAGCCCTACGAGGTGCTGAACGAACTGGCGAAGGCAATGGGTGCCCGGATCGTGGAAGTCGGCGGGATCTTCAAGATCCAGGTTGGAGCGCTTCCAGCCTCTGTTTATGCCTTCACAGACGAGGATGTCGTCACGACGGAAAAAGCTGGGCTCGATCCGTTTCCGACGCTCGACAAGACCATCAACGCGGTGAACGCAGTTTATCCTGAGCCCGACGAAGGCTGGGAAGCGAAGGATGCGCCGGCGCTTCAAAATGCTGACTATCTTGCCCGCGACGGCAAGCGACTGCCGGCCGATCTCCGGTTTGCTGCTGCGCCCTTCAAGCGGCAGGTCCAGCGGCTGATGCGCGCGGCACTGAAGGAAGAGCAGCGCTGGCGCAAGCATCAACTGACCTTGCCGCCCGAAGCGTGGCTCCTGGAGCCGGGCATCGACATCGTGACCTGGTCGAGCGAACACAACGGCTACAACAACAAGCGCTTCATCGTCGACGACATTACCGGCGACATCGGCATGAACCAGGTCGTGACGCTGCGCGAGGTCGATCCGTCCGATTACGACTGGAGCTCGTCCTACGAGCTGCCGACTTCGACCGGCTGGCGCGGCCAGATCGATGTTCCCGTTCTGCCGATGCAGGGATGGCTCGTCCAGCCGGCCATCATCCTCGATGGCACAGGCAAGCCGCGCCGGCCGGCGATCCGGATCAGTTGCTCCGGAGACCTCGACCGCGTGGAGCGGGTGTCAGTCGAAGTGCGTCATGCTGGCTCGAAAGAGGTGATCTACAAGTCCGACCGGTTCCCCTACGTGGCAGACTACAACTGGCTGCTGTCCGGCAACTGGTGTTTGCCGAACTCGAATTACGAGGTGAGAGGGAAGCTGATCATGTCTGGGAAGGGGAAGTCGGACTGGTCGGACTGGCTCGCCGTTCAAACCAGTGACACGCGCTTCTCGGCTGAAGACCTTCATCTCCAGGAGGTGACCGCAGACGTTCAGAATAGCCTTTCAAGCGATCTCAACTGGATCTGGGGAACGAGCAACACGCGCGACCTCAGCGACAAGGTCGACCGCCTGGCTCGCGGTGTCGCAGAGCAGGATCTTCAGAACTTCCTCGACAAGCAGACGCTTCGCCGCGAGGTGTCGGCGCGCACCGGCGCCATGCAAGCGTCCTTCGACGAGCGCATCATCGTTGCGACTTCGGCAACCGAATCTATCGCCGGGCAGATCACGACGATCACAGCTAAGCTTGAGGGGAAAGCCGAGGCGCAAGCCTTCAGCGAACTCGCCGCCAACGTCGTTCAACAAGGCGACAAGATCACCGCGCAGGCGACGTTGATCAATGGGCTGAAGGTTGACCTCGACGACGTGTCGGCCGAAGGCAGGATCAAGTTCGAAGGTTTGAACGACGGCACCAATGCAGGCTTCGCCCGGATCGGCGTGCAGGTGCGCTACGGGACGCAAAGCGTTTGGCGCTCGGCTGGTTTCTTCGTCGATATGCCGGCAGACCCCGCCGAGCCATCACGCTTCATCATTAACGCGAAGCAGCTTGCGTTCTCAACCAGCGAAGATCCGGCATCGGCACTCGTCACCGAGATCTTCCTGGTGGACGGGACCGGGATGTCCGTCAATGGCGCCTTCATTAAGAACCTGACCACGGACCGCATCACATTCCTCGACGAGAGCGTGCTCGACTCGGCCATGGCCAGGAATGCGGTTTCAGAAGTCTACCTCGAAGCCTCCAATACGACCGTAGAGCATACTGCCGGCACCACGACGCTTCTTTCTTTGAACGTTCCGAAAGAGGCAGTCGATGCCGTGACGGTGCTCGCGGATGTTCGCGTGCGAGCAACGAGCATCCAAAACCCGCCGATCAACGTGACCGTCCAGCTTAGAGACGGTGTTCTCCTTATCGGCGAGGGCACCTGCGTGATCACCGAAACTGGCCTTTGGCAAACGATCCAGCTGCAAGGGACCGTCGTCAGCGGGACCGGCAATCGTGCGCTGACGCTGACCATCGAGAAAGATCGCATCTCCACCTTGGCGATCTCTCGCCGGACGCTGGTCGCGGAACGGAAGAAGAAGGCAGTGAAGGCATGACCGAACTGACCATCACGGTCGAAGCGCAACTGAACGAAGCCAACAGCCTCGTCGCGCATCTGCGCACCCGCTGCATGATCCTCAGCCAGCAGCTCCTGAACCAGGAAGCTGAAACGAAGGCGCTGAAGAGCGCAGCGGTGGAGGCCGAAGCTGCGCACAGCGCGGCGTTGGAGGAGATCGAGACTGGCCTCCTCGCCCGCATCGCCGGTCTCGAGGACGACCTACGCATCGCGCAAAGCGCATTCAAGCCTACGGAGGTGTCGAACGATGGCGAATGCTGACTTGATCCGAGGTGGGACGGTCACCGTCGATGCGGATGGCCTGACGGTTACCGGCCAGGGCATCAGCTGGGGCAACGTCCGCGAAGGCGACTTCTTCGGAGCGCATCGCGGACTTGCTGTTCCGATCGAGAAAATCGAAGGCAATGTCATCACGCTCGCCTATCCGTGGCGGGGCCCGGCGCAGATCGCGGGCGCTTATGCGATCCAGCCGAAAGCCGACGCGGTGCGCTTCCAGGCCACGATCCGTGATCTGATGGAGATGCTGACCGGCGGCGAGCTGGCGGCGATCGCGGCACTGGATAGCGCTGCCAACAAGGTGCCGTTCTTTACCGGTGATGGCGCGGCCGAGCTTGCGGACTTCCCGCTGATCGCCCGCCAGTTCCTTGGCGCGAACTTCATGCCTGTCCAGCAAGGTGGCGGGCAGGGCATGAACGCGAACAAGGTCCGTCTTGGCTGGAGCGCGAATGCGCGGCTGATCGGCCAGATCGACGGGACGCCGATCGGCGAGATCTGGAGCGATTTCCAGGCGCCAAAGAGCCTCGCGTCGCCGGGCTTCTGCAAGCTGCCGAACGGGGTGATCCTTCAGTGGGGCTACCTTAACGATCAGACGACCGACACGACGGTGATCTTCCCGCTCTCGTTCCCGGTCTATCCCATCGTGGTCAGCGCGATCTGCGAGGACGGCGCCTACCCGGGCGCTTTCTCGATCCACATTGCCGGCATTTCCGCCTCCTCCGTCCTGTTCCGGAAGAAGGCTCAGCCTGCAGCCGGCGGCGCCTGGTCTCCTTCACCAGTCCCGATCCGCTGGCTCGCAATAGGGTTCTGACGATGATCTACGCCACTTTCGATCAACTCGGCCTGCCATCGGGCTTCTTCACCGAAGACATGCACGGGCCGCGAACCCTCCCGCTATACGGCGCTCCCGATGAAAGCGGCGAAGCACCGATCACGGGTGAACGCAGTAATCCGGAGTGCCTGATCCCGCCAGCGGCAATCATCATCAGCGTCGCGCATTGGCAGGAGTTTCTCGCTTATCCGAACCAGCGGCGCTGGGACGGCTCGAAGCCTGTGCCCTATGTGCCGGCGGCTCCGATCGCGACGGCTGACCAAGTCGATGCGGAGCGCGAACGGCGCATCGCCGAGGGCTTTGCCTTCGCCGGCAGCCTATACCAGGCTCGGCCGCAGGATCTCCGCAACATCAACGGCGCTGCGACCGGCGCGGCGCTCGCCTTCATTGCGGGCGCCAAGTCCGGCGATCTCCGCTGGGCGAACCCGGCCGAAGATTTCGCCTGGATCCGCGCCGACAACACGCTTGCACCGATGGATGCGCAGACGGTGATCGCCTTCGGCAAGACGGCGATGGCCTGGGTGACCGCCATGACCTTGGCCGGCCGCTCGATCAAGGACCGGCTCGCCGCCGGCGAAGATTTCGACATCACCAATCCGGGCCTGTGGCCCTCATCGAACCTTTGAAGGGCCTTTGAAATGGGGAAGATCACCAAAGCCTACCGAGCCTCTGGAGCCATCGGCCATCGCCGTCTCGTCAAATTCACCGCTACCGATGACGAGGTCGCCCTTGCCACCAGCCCAGCCGACGTAATCGCCGGCGTTAGCGATTGCCCTGGCGGAGTGTTGAACAAGGGGCGCGTCGACATCGTGCTTGAAGGGATAGCCCAGGTCGAAGCGGGTGGGCCTATCACGCCGGGCGCGGCGTTCACGGCCGACGTCAACGGACGCGCCGTGGCGGACATGGCCACCGGCAAGCACTACGTCGGTGGCCGGTCGATTTACAACATGGCGGCTGGCGACCAACTCGAAGCGATCATCATGCCCGCCCTCGGGCAGGGCGATGGGGGCGGCTCGCTCGCCAAGCTGCGGGCGGCCTCTACCGCCGCGAAGGGCAACAATCCGCAGGAGCTTCCGGATTCGACGCTCGGTGCAGTCGTCACCTACTCCAACGTCTCCGATGCCAGCCTGCAGCCCGCTATTCAGATCGCCGGTAATCCGCTCATCTACAAAACGAGCGGCAAGTTCTTCCAGAACAATACCAGCAACTTCGCATATGTAGCGCACACGAGCATCGCTCCTTCGACGGGCGGCTCAGTGAAATCGCAGCTCACATCGGCGGGAAACCCTGCAACAACGCCGCCGGCCCCTACCACCGGCTTCGATCAAGGCAAGAACTGGAACTTCCGCTTTAAGGCAACCGGCCTCCAGACAATCGAGTATGACCACGCCAATGATGCAACCAACCAGCCGATCCGCATCATCATCGACGGGCAGTACGTCAACCGCGACGGCCAGGCGTTTAACGGAGTTTCTACCCGCTATATGAAGATCGCCGTGCCGGCAGGAACACACGAGGTCGAGCTTGAGCTCCAGCACGCTAACCGCGCCGGCGGTCTGCGGTTAAACGCGGGAGCGCAGCTCGTTGAACCCACGCGTCGTCCCAAGGCCGTCGCGACTGGAACGAGCTTTGAAGAGGCTCTTCTCATGGGCCTATACACCGCTGGAACGTTCACTAAGGATGCTGCCGGCGTCGCGCGCTATGCACCTTGGGACGGCTTGTTCCAAGTCTTCTGCCGCCTGAACGGATACGACTGGCGCAACTCGGCCGAAGGTGGGACTGGCTATAGCAACACGGCGGGTACCAAGTCGAAGATTTTGGATCAGATGGAATACTGGATCGATGATGATCTGTATGACCTCATCTTTTTCGGCGGGCCGTACAACGATAAGGGGCTCAACGTAGCGCAGATGCGAGCAGACGCCCGCGCCGCTTGGGTGAAGGCTCGGACGCGCCAGCCAGGCGCAACGATCGTAGTTTGCGGCACCTGCGGCGGCGCAAGTGTGGCGAATGACACGAGCAACACGATCACGTCAGAGGCGGCGATCAAGGCGGAGTTCGACGCTTGGAAGGCCGAGACCGGCGAGACGAATGCTTTCTTCCTGCCGATCTCGTCAAACTATGCAACGGCGCTGATCAAGGATACGACCTATCAAGACTGGATTTCGACCGACACCACGCACCCGTATCGAGGAGATTCAACCCACGGTGCCGTTGGTATCGGCTACTTTTTGAACGCAGCTTGGCGGCCGCAGATCGGGGTATCATAATTATTGATCAACTTGGCGTCGATCTGCTGCTAGCCCAGCGATGAGCATACCTGGTTATGGTTCTAACGGGAAAAGCTGACCGAGGGGGTCACGCTTTTCTGAACTGCTATCTTCGTTGGCCCAAAAGCGCTCTTCCGAGTATGCGCCCCGATAGAAATCCGCTGGATCGAACGGGCACCGCTCCATCAATTTATTGAAGTGTGGGTCAGTCCTGTTCAACACCAGCAAGCGTTCCATCAACTCGCTCATGCGCTCGCCACATGCCGCTTGGACAATCGGGCCCACATGCTCGAGAAGCAGGTAGATGTCCTGAACGAGCTGAGCGAGATAGTTTGCCCTAATCAGTACAATCGATAACGCGGCACCGGCCTCCACGACCTTAAGGACCGCTCGCTCACTCAAAAAAGCTTGGACGAGAGCATCGTCCGAGCCATCGTCGTAATGCGCCATAACCTTGTGGCGGAGCTGAATAACCCTCTGGTGTTTTGCTAGCAGTTCTCGCGACATGCCCTTGGTGCCATCTATGCTGCGTCGTGAACCGTTGACAGCGAAGGCTCTGCAGTAGGTCGTGACCGTCAAGGTCATCAACGCGAGGCCAAATCGCTCACGGTCTTGGCTGACATTCGACTGGTCGAGAATTGTGAGTGTGTCGAGTGTTTTTGCGACTTCCTTGAGATCCTCTCGGATTGAGAACGCACCCGCAAAGCGCTTGATGCTCTCCTTTAAAGGTCGGTACTCTTTCCCCGAAGGCAGTTCTTCCAGTAGCGAAGTCAAGTCGTAGGCTCGTCTCATCTGCATCCCCTAGCCGCATTGCGAGAATCAACAAGTCGCTGTGATTCTTACCAATGGTGGAGCATAGCCTCAGAAACAGCTCGTCGCTGGTACCAAGATCGGGTCGACTTTCCGACAAAGACCTGCTTGGATCTATGGCACGACGGGGGCAGCTTGTGGCAGATCCTTCAACGGTAGAAGAGTGGCTTTCGGTTGCGGCGCGACACGAACGCGCAGCAGCGTTGCTAATCGTGGACAAGAAGGCTGCCGCGGAAGGCTGGTGGCACTGTGGCATGGCGGCTGAAGCTGCTCTAAAGGCCTACATCCTCTGGAGCCAACGCCCCAACGATTGGGACGCCTATGCGACCGCAAACGGTCTAAAAACCCATGATTTGCGAAAGCTCATTTCTCACGCGGGCATCAATCTCACAGCTGCTAATCCCATAGCGGCCTCGTGGCACATGATGGTATCGTGGGACCATCGCCAACGTTATGATCCTCAAAGGATGCCAAGGCTAGTCGCCAAATCAATGTACGAAGCAACGTTCGGAACGCGCGGAACAGTGAGATGGATACTATCGAAATTAACGCCGAGCGCTTAGCCGCTGGGGCACGTTACAAAACCGCGCTCGAGAGTCTCGGCCTTAAGCCGGCTGGACTGTTATGGGCCTATGATCCGGCAGATAAAATGTTTCTGCTCGTCCTGATCACACCGGTGGTCGATTTTGTCGGCCCACTGGCGCTGTCTGAAAAACTCTTCACCGCTTATAGAGCGACTGCCACTCCACCGGAGATCGATCCTTTCGTGGTTCGCCTTCACAGTCCAAAGCAGGCGTTTGCACAGGCAGTCGAACAACACTTACAAACGCGGATACGCGTGCGCGATCTTGATGAAGAGACGGGTATCTTCGGCCCTCAGTATTTAGCTCAGGAAAAAGGTACAGTTACGTTTGGCGCCGATGGCTTAGAGTTTCGCCCTGAGTGGGTATATGTATTCAGGCACTCAAAGCGCGACACCCTGGATCTCTCCCTGCAGTGGAGGCGTTTTAGCGGTAACGTTGATCAGCTCGCGGCCTGAGCCCGCGCTCCATCGTTGGCAAAAACGCGGCCGAATTCCAGGACCTGTGGACGGTATCAAACTCAGAGCTGGTTAGCGCGGCTATTTTCTATTTGGAGAAGCGAATGGACGACCGTTTCGAAAGAGTTTGCAAAGCTGCGGGTAAAAAGGTGGTAAACGCCGAGTATCTAAATGACGATGATCGTTTACAGTTGGAGCGTACGCTTCAACAGTTCGAAGCTTTTGCCAAGTCGTATATCGACCTCGCCCTTCCAGGCCATCACATCGCGATTGGGTTTTATGATTCTCTGCAAGTGAATGCTTTCGCAACCACTTGTGATGGTCAGGATGCGATTGGGATTAGCTGGGGAGGGCTGCAGAAGCTGCGCTCTGAATTCGTCCGGGCAATAGACTATCGAGATCAGTTTGCGTGGCTGCCCTCAGGCAAGGAACTCGAAGCTGTTGATTGGCTGTTCGACTGCGCCAAGTATTTTATTTTCATACATGAGTTGGGCCACATTTGGCATGGTCATACAAGCCTGCTTCAAACCGGTAGAGTGCCAGCGTTCTGGTTCGAAACTGGACCCCTGAAGGGACGTCCGCTCAGCAAGATTGATCGCCAAACGATGGAGATGGACGCCGACGGCTTTGCCGCAGACAACCTTTTCGATTTCGGGCTCGAATATAGGCCATTTCCCGGCATTAATTCCCAATGGGAACAAACCCATGGAACCGGCGCTACACGACTATTGATGATAGCCATGAGTCTCCATTTCACATTTAGGATTTTTAATAAACCAATTGATTTTGATCCTCAGGAACAACAGGTTCATCCGTCTCCACCGCTTCGCCAAAGGATGATCGCAGGGTCGTTAATTGCTGCAGCGCTCAGGAGGAATGCCGCCTCTGAAGATGATGCCATGTATATTATCTTGAGAGGCATCTCAGAAGCAGAGTGGCTGTACGCCACGATAAACGGAATTTCTCCTGCCACGGAGGCAATCACCGCTGCATGGGGAAACGAAGGACATTTATATCAACGCAAGTTGCTCCGGCGCTGGCGCGTCCTCAGGCCACAGTTGGATGCGTTGAAGCGCAGCGGGGAGCTCCCTGCCATCCAAGACATCCCAGAGGACGACTGACGACATCTAGGCACGCTTGCACGACGCTTCACTAGTTTGCGGACGTAAACGGATCAGCCTGACATTGTTAAACTGGTTAGGGAGTGGAGCTGAAGTTTAGGCCACCTCACGCTCGGTCGGGCTTGATGATCCATGGCAGAACGAGAACATGTCAGTTGGGAAGGTCGTCAACATTCACTGGCGGCCGACGAGCACCTTTTGACAAGGCGACTGGAAAAATAGAAAATTTCGATTCGCGAGGTCGATTCCGGAAACTCGCGTCCGGCTACACTGCTATGTGTGGCGTCTTTGACAAGCAGTCTGCAAAACCAAGTTACTGCAGATCCTTGTGTCAAATCTGCGAAAAATCGCGACCGGCTACATCCTGACACAGGCTTTTTGACAAACGTTCTGGAAATCTAGATTTTTCCGATTTCTCTTGTCAAAATTCCGGAAAACCGCGTCCGGCTACACAAAGATAAAGCCGAAAAATTCAGTCAGCAACTATCGATTAATCGGCTGTCTATTGGAAAATTTGGTAGCGGGAGAGGGACTTGAACCCCCGACACGCGGATTATGATTCCGCTGCTCTAACCACCTGAGCTACCCCGCCGCCGGAAACGAGCCCATCGGGTCGCTGTCGGTGCGCGGCTTATAAGGTTTGGGTCCCTGAAGTGTCAAGCGAGGGCTGGGGAAAAATTCGAACGGGGAGGGGTGCCGGTGGCGCGGCCGGGCAGCGCTCCTGGCAGGGGTGCCTGCAGCCCTCAGGCGGCCGGCTGCAGGAGGTCGCGCAGGGCGGCTTCGGCGGCCGGTTCGCGTTCGGAGCGGCGGATGAAGCCGCCGCCATAGACGCGGGCATTCTCGCCCTGGCCGGAATAGAGCGCGCAGGCCTGGCCGGGCGCGATGCCCGCTTCGCCTTCCATCAGCTCGACGCTCACCTCTCCATCGACGACGCGCAGAATGGCCGGTGCCGGGCTGCGGGTGGAGCGGACCTTGGCGAAGCAGGAAAATCCGTCTGCCGGCAGGTCTTCGAGCGGCTGGTCGCCCAGCCAGTTCACGTCGCGCAGGATGATCCGGCGTGTTTCCAGCGCCTCCTTCGGCCCGACGATCACCCGGCGGCTGCGCGCATCGAGATGCACGACATAGAGCGGCTCGCCCGTGGCAATGCCGATGCCGCGCCGCTGCCCGATCGTGTAGTGAAGAATGCCGTCATGCTGGCCGAGCAGCCGGCCGTCGAGATGGACGATGTCGCCGGCGAGCGCCGCATTCGGCTTCAGCTTCGAAACGATGTCGCTGTATTTGCCCTGCGGCACGAAGCAGATGTCCTGGCTGTCGGCCTTTTTGGCGACGACCAGCCCCATCTCCTCGGCAAGCGCCCGCGTCTCCGCCTTGGTAAGGTGACCGAGCGGAAAGCGCAGATAGTCGATCTGCTCCTGCGTCGTGGCGAAGAGGAAATAGCTCTGGTCACGGTCGGCGTCGGCCGGGCGGAAGAGGGCGCGCCGCTGCGGCTGGCCGGGCAGCGGGGCGGGGCGCGAGCGGATGTAATGGCCGGTCGCCAGCGCATCAGCACCAAGCTCGCGCGCGGTCGCCAGAAGATCGGCGAACTTGACCGTCTGGTTGCAGGCCACGCAGGGAATCGGCGTCTCGCCGGCGACATAGCTTTCGGCGAAGGGGTTGATCACCGTTTCGCGGAACCGCTGTTCGTAATCGAGAACATAATGCGGAATGCCCAGCACCTCGCAGACGCGCCGCGCATCGTCGATATCCTGGCCGGCACAGCAGGAGCCGGCCCGGTGAACGGCCGCGCCGTGATCATAGAGCTGCAGCGTGATGCCGAAGACATCATAGCCTTCGCGTTTCAAGATCCCGGCCACGACCGAACTGTCGACGCCGCCGGACATGGCAACGACAACGCGTGTATCTTCCGGCTTGCGGTCGAAATCGAGGCTGTTCACAGGCGGCGTCCGATTGTCTTGCGGCGGCGGGCACGGTGCCAGGCGGCCGACAGGAATTTTGCCAGAGTATAAGATCTCCGGCCGGTCGCGACAAGGTTCGCCGTCTCGCACCGTTCGGCGCGCATCCTGCCCGGCAACGGCAGGCTTGAGGTCAGATCAATTTCAGGCGCATGGCGCGCGCGATCGCCTGCATGCGGTTGACCGCATCGAGCTTGCGGGCCGCCGATTTGAAGTAGCTGCTGACCGTATAGGCCGAAATATCGAGGATGATGGCGATCTCGTCGCTGCTTTTGCCGGCCGCCGCCCAGCGCAGACACTCGACCTCGCGGGCGGACAGCCTTTCCCGCACCGGGCTTGCCCCTTCCATCGTGCTCTCCAGCCGTTCGAACAGGCTGACCAGCAGGAAATAGAGCCCCGCCGCTTCGAGACCGCGCGGTGCATTGCGCGTGCCGGTGAGCGCGACCATGAAGGGTTCGCCATAGGTGGTGTGGAGCAGCGCGGCATAGGTGCGGCTTGGCGGGCGCGGCTTGCCGGGTTCGCCCATCGTCAGGCACAGAGCGGGTTCGAAGGCTTCGCCGACGCGGCCAAGCAGCGCCTGCGTTTCCTCGAACAGCGGCAGCTTCGTGCGGCGCACCTCGCTTACCAGGCGGCTGACGGGAAAGAGATCGGCCGCTTCGTAGCGCTGTACCAGTTCCGCCGGCCAACTGCTCATCACCAGCCGCTCGGCGAAGGATTGCCGGTCGCCACCCGGCAACCTTGCAATCATGAAATGCGCGAAATCATAGCTTGCCACGCAGCGGCGCATCAGGCGCAACACCTCATATTCGGTCTGCGGGCAGCAAGTGTCGAGGGTGGAGAGCAGCGCGGCATAATCGGCGCTGCCGGTCGAAGACGTCGTCGTTTCTGACATGCGTTCCTATCCTCGCGCCCGGCGATCGCCCGAGCGTTCTTTCAGGTGTGCGAAACGCCTCAGCGCTCCGACCGCCGCATGATCTCGGCTTGCCGAAGCAGCTGAGATCGAGCCGGTCAGAGGGAGGGAGCGCGGGTTCGGCAACCTGGGGCATCGTTCAGCGATGCCGATTGTCTCAATGGTGGTGGCTATAGGTCGATTTGACGACGAAATGAAGGCTGTTTCCTGCATGGCACCCATGTGCGTAAGTGGAAGGTAACCATGTCGCACCCAAGGAAAACGGCACGTCTGACGAAATTCATGCCTGAAACAGGAAGATTCGGCCGCGCCAGCGTACATTCTGGCGAAGATGGAAAAATTGCGGCGGACGGTTTAGTCAATTCTTAAAGCTGGCGGACTAACGTGACGGGTGTGGTCTTGAGTATGTGTAGAGAGTCCAATGACCGAAATGGTACGACCCCGCGTGAAATATGTCATCGGCCCGGATGGCAGTCCCTTGACGATTGCCGACCTTCCGCCGGCAAACACGCGGCGCTGGGTAATTCGACGCAAGGCTGAGGTGGTCGCCGCAGTGCGCGGCGGCCTCCTGAGCCTCGAGGAAGCGTGCGAGCGGTACACGCTGACGGTCGAGGAGTTCCTGTCCTGGCAGGCCTCGATCAACGATCATGGCCTGGCCGGCCTGCGCACCACGCGCATCCAGCAATATCGCCACTAAGCACGGTTCGTCCGTGACATCGAGAAAAGGGCGGCAAGGGAGGTCCTCTCCTTTGCCGCCCTTTTTGCTGTGCCGACGAGGCTCCCACCTGTGCCAGGCGCGGGGATCGAAGGGGAAGTCCAAACGCACGAAAGCGCCGGCGGGGAGTGCCCGCCGGCTTTCATCGGTCCATCGTGATCCGGCGGGCCAGCTGCAGGGCTGGCTCGGCGTCTTGATCGTCGGCGCGGCGCCGTGTCAGGCGCGCATCCGCACCGTGCCGTCCCGCTCTTCGAGCGCGGCTGCCTTGGCAAATTCCGCCTGCACCTCTTCCAGGGCCAGCTCGGCCGCGTCCTGCTGAACCTTCAGCTCGCGGATGGAGACCTGGAGATTGTCGGCGCGCTGGCGCGCCGCCTTGGCGAAGGTCGGATAGGCGAAGTGTGTGGGATCGGTGATCCCGGACTTCTTTTCTTCAAACGTGATCTGCTGCTCCAGATCCTTCGTCATCCGCTCGAATTCTGCCATCATCATCTGAAGTTGTTTCAGCTGACGCTGCTTGTCCTTCACCTGAAATTCTTTCAGGCGGACAAGGCTCTCACGTGATTTCATACGCAATACTCCCGCAGTGCGAGACCCGGATTTCGATGCTCAACCCTGCCGTGGGCACCTGCCCGCGACGTCTTCAAAAAATCACCTGCGGCATTAACAAAAGCCTACCGCCGGTAACCTTTCGTTTACGGGCATAGTTAATCCTAGCGGCAGTGTTTTAAGGCCCGGTAAATGACAGCGGCGAAATTTCGACAAGCGGTCATTTGGTGAGTCTGTTGAGTCGGATAGGCTTACTTCCTCATCCGGAAGGTTAAGATTCTGTCTAGGTATTAACCAATGAAAACAAGGGGCTGCGAAAAATATTTAACGAGGCCTGGGGTCCTTGTCAGAAGGAATCAGAATTTGTTAACCATTTCGTGGCAACCTCAAATCAGGCAACGACTGGATCCGTGTCGCATTTGAAGGTTGCACCTTTCGGCGGCGGAAAAGGGGACATCACACATGCGGGTTCTTCTCATCGAGGATGATAGCGCAACAGCGCAGAGCATCGAACTGATGCTCAAATCCGAGAGCTTCAATGTTTACACCACGGACCTCGGCGAGGAGGGCGTGGATCTTGGAAAGCTTTACGACTACGACATTATCCTCCTCGATCTCAACCTGCCGGACATGTCCGGATATGAGGTCCTGCGGACGCTGCGTCTGTCCAAGGTCAAGACTCCGATCCTGATCCTCTCCGGCATGGCCGGCATCGAGGACAAGGTTCGTGGCTTGGGTTTCGGCGCAGATGATTACATGACCAAGCCGTTTCACAAGGACGAGCTGGTTGCCCGCATCCACGCGATCGTTCGCCGCTCCAAGGGCCATGCCCAGTCGGTCATCGCCACCGGCGAGCTGATCGTGAACCTGGACGCCAAGACGGTCGAAGTCGGCGGTCAGCGCGTGCACCTCACCGGCAAGGAATACCAGATGCTGGAGCTCCTTTCGCTGCGCAAGGGCACCACGCTCACCAAGGAAATGTTCCTCAACCATCTCTATGGCGGGATGGACGAGCCGGAACTGAAGATCATCGACGTCTTCATTTGCAAGTTGCGCAAGAAGCTCGCCAATGCCGCCGGCGGCGCGAACTATATCGAAACCGTCTGGGGCCGCGGCTATGTTCTGCGCGAGCCGGATGGCGACCTCGCCGAAAGCGCCTAAGCTTCGTCTTTTGAACCAACGAGAAGACCCCGATCCGCGCCGGCGCTCCGCCCGCACCGGCCGCAGGTCCCCTGCCGAACCCGCCCTCGTGGCGGGTTTTCGCGTTTTGGCACCCATGAAATCGCGCAAAGAAAAAGCCGCGTGTCGAACGCGGCTTGGGATCGAGCGGTCTTGCGGTCAGGGGAGGGGATCAGGCTGCGGCAGCGTAGGCGCCGAAGACGCTGGTCAGGATCTTCCGGTCAAAGGGCTTGAGCAGGAAGTCGTCCGCGCCGGCCCGCTTGCCGGCCATCATCTTCTTCAGATCCGCCTCGATCACGCAATAATAGATCCGCACCGATTTGCCCTCCGGCAGGAGGCGGATATTGGCGATCAGCTCCAGGGCGCCGTCCAGCGCGGCGTCGACGATGAGAATGTTCGGCAGTTCCTCGCGCGAGCGGGCGAAGGCTTCCAGTCCGTTCGCCGCCTCGGCGACGACGAAGCCCATTCCCGTCAGAATCCGCTTTCCGACCTTGCGAACAACGTCGGAGTCATCGGCAATCATCAAGCGCTGCATCTTCGGCTCCTTGTCCCTTGATCGGGCCCCAGAGAGGCCCGACAGCCGAGATTAGCCGTTTTTGGCAAACAATCGGTTACCAGGGAGACACGGATGCGTGTTTGCGTACTCAGCCGGTGATTGTTTTTGCGGTGAAGACGATCGCCTCGCCGGTGGATGTCACGTCGATGGCCATCTGCGCCTCGTCGGCAAGCAGCACGGCGTAGTAGGGGAGGATCGAGTGGGCGTCGATCGCTTCCTCCACGGTGCCGGACAGGAGCTCGACCAGCTTCGGCGGCACGCGCATCATCTTGCCCTTGGCGGTCAGCGTAAAGTTCGCCTCGCCATCCGGCTGTTCCAAAACCACGTCGATCGAGCCGCCGCGCGGAATGGCGCCGTAGGCGATGAGGAACAGGTTCAACAGCAGCTTGACCCGGTTCTTGGCGATGATCGCCCTGGGGCCTTCCCAGGAAACGGTCGTCTTCTTCTCGACCTCGGCAAAATCGCGGGCGGCCTTTTCCGCTTCGCCCGTGTCGATCGATGCGCCGACCGAGCCGGAAGCGCCGAAGGCCAGGCGGGCGAACTTCAACCGGACGGAGGCGTTGAGCGCCGAGGTGCGGATCAGGTCCATCGCGTCCGCATCGGCGCCGCCCTCGTCGAGAAGTTCGAGGCCGTTGTTGATGGCTCCCACCGGCGAGATGATGTCGTGGCAGACCCGGCTGCACAGCAGCGCCGCGAGATCGGGGCCGGTCAGCGTAAGGTTCGGATTCTTGTCCATCATATCTCCTCGAAAACGTCGTCGACGGCTTCTTCAGCCTGTAGGCGCCGGCAAACCCGGCAGTCGGCGCGCTTCTAAACGGTGAAGGTTGCGCGGATGTGGTGTTCAGCCTTCGATCATAAAGACACCATATTTGGTAAACCGATTGTTAAGATCATCGGTTCACTGTATCGCCTGCCGGGCTTTCAAGGCAGGTCGCGGGCTCTAGAGGCCTCGTGCCGCCCGCCGGTTGCGCTCTCACGTGAGGAGGACCACGCGATGCTCCCGAAACTCATTCATGGCGTCCTGCGCCCTGTCCAGGTGCTCTGCGCCCTTCTCGCGCTTGGCCTCGCCGCGGGTGCAGCCAAGGCGCAGCAGGCCAATGACGGCGGCTATTCCATGCAGGAAATCGTCGATGCCGGCCATGGCTTCTTCGGGTCCACCTCGGGTGGCTTGGCCAAGGTGGTGGAGCGCGCCTTCCAGAGCTACGGCCTGCCGAATGGCTATATCCTCGGCCAGGAAGGTTCGGGCGCCTTCGTTGCGGGCCTGACCTATGGCGAAGGCAGCCTCAACACCAAGAATGCCGGTCAGCACAATGTCTATTGGCAGGGTCCCTCGCTCGGCATCGATGCCGGCGGGCAGGGCAGCCGCATCATGATGCTGGTCTACAATCTTCCAAGCGTGCCCAGCCTGTTCAAACGCTTCGGCGGTGTGTCCGGGTCGGCTTACGTCGTAGCCGGGGTTGGAATGACCGTGCTGACGGATGAACATATCGTGCTCGTGCCGATCCGCACCGGCGTCGGTGCCCGCCTCGGCGTCAATGTCGGTTACCTCAAACTGACGCAGCAGCCGACCTGGAATCCCTTCTGATCCGCAGGTCCCGCGCACCGCGCCATCCTCGCCTTCGGCGCGATGGCGCTTGCGCCTTGCCAAGCCACGCGCAGTTGCGAGATAATGCGCCCTCCTGTCTCAAAAGGCGCTTTTGCCGGGTTGAAGTGAATTCCGCGTGATCGAATATGCCCTGCTCTTCGCCCTTGGCTTCCTTGCGGCCGTTCTGATCGGCATGCTGCTGGCGCCGATCGTCCAGCGACGCATCGTGCGGTTTGCCGAAGACCGGCTGAAGGCCACCATGCCGCTCTCCCCCCAGGAGGTCCGCGCCCAGAAGGATGCGGCCCGCGCTGTCTATGCCGCCGAGAATGCGCGGATCGCGCAGGCGCTCAACCGGGAGCGCAGCCGCACGACCGCGATCATGCTGGCGCGGGAAGAGGCGGTCCAGGCCGCGCGCAAGCTGGAGCGGGACAACAAGGATCTGAAAGCCCATATCGAGGCGCTCGATCGCGATGCGGTCGGCTTGCGTGGCACCATTCGCCAAGGCGAGCAGCATATCGAGCGGCTGAAGGCGGCGCTCTCGAAGGTTGAGGAGGATTATGCTGCCAAGGCGAACCAGGCGACGGCCCTCTCTGCGGAGATCGAGGCCATTTCTGGCGACCTCGAAGCCCTGCGCGCCGAGACGCTGCAGCGCGATACCGATCTCGAGGTGCTGCGCGATCAGGTCACCCGCCTGCGCGAGGAGCGACGTCGGCTGCATGAGGAAGCGCGACAGGACAGCGCCCGAGCGGCCGATGCCGAACAGCGCATCGGCGAGCTCGAAGCGCGCAATGAGCAGCTCGACAGAGAGATCAGCCGTATCAGCGCCGCGCTTGCGGAAAAGGACGGCCTGATCGAAAGCCGGGGCACGGAGATCGAGCGTCTGCTCGGCCGGGCTCGTGAAACCGCGTCCGAGCTGCGCGACATGACCCGCCTGCTGCGCGAGGCCGGTATCGCCCCGCCGCAGCGCGCGGCGATGGTGAGCGACGTCGCGGAGCCACTGCCCGCAACCAATGAGGACGTTCTTGTCGATGCCCCGCTCGGCGTCGGCGCCCCGTTGGGAGATGAAATCCCGCTTCCGCCGGAGGGCGTGGTCCTGGCCGGAGGGAATGCGGAAAGCCTGACGCCGCCGCCGGTTTCTGGTCTCGCCGATCCTCTGCCGACCTTCTCCTCCGTCGTTCCGGTTTCCACGGTCATCGACGAGCCAGAGGCCGTACCGGCCCTGTCGGAGGACACGGTGCGCGACCGCGCGGCCCGCTTCGTCGAGCGCCTGATGACTGCCCCGCCCGAGGACGACGATGCCCTGCGGCTCGAGCTTGCCGAAATCGGCGCGATCATGACAGCTCTTACCGCCCAGCGCGAGGGCGAGGCCTCGCCCATTCCCGAATTGCTCGACCGGCTGGACGGGGTGCGCCCCGACGGGCTGCAGACCCTGGCGGCCCGCAGCCGGACGCTCATCGCCGCGGCCGAGGCCTCGCGCAGCGTTTGAGTGTCGGGTGCCCGCAGGGCCGAGCGGTCAGATGCGTCCGTTCAGGCTGGCGACGCGGTGCAGGGCGATGCCTGTGGCGGTTGCCACGTTGAGACTGTCGAGGCCGGGCCGCTGGCGGATGCGTGCCGTGCGGATACGGCGCATCAGCGCCTCCGGCAGGCCTTCGCCTTCCGTTCCGACCAGCAGCGCCGTGCGCGGTGCCGGCGGGATGGCATCGAGATCCGTTGCCCCGCGCGGCGAAAGACCCCAGAGCGCAAAGCCGGCGGCATCCAGCGCTTCGATCATCTCATCGGCGCTCCCTTCGCGGGCATAGGGCACGGCAAGCACCGCGCCGACCGAGACACGCAGGGCCTTGCGGTAGAGCGGGTCGCAGCAGGTCTCGTCCATCACCACGGTATCGACGCCGAAGGCGGCCGCGTTGCGGAAGATCGAGCCGACATTGTCGTGGTTGCTCAGGCCGCAGGCGGCCAGCACCAGCGCTTCGGCCGGAAGCGCCGCCAGCCGATCCGCAAGCCTTTGAGGCGGCCGTCGACGGCCAAGCGCCATCACCCCGCGATGCATGTCGAAGCCGGCAATGGCGTTGAACACCGCCTTGTCCGCCACATGGACCGGCACATCCACCGGAAAGCGGGCGACGAGATCGGCAAGCCCCGCAAAACGGTTTTCGAGAATGAGCAGAGACAGCGCGTCGAACGCGCCAGCCCGGCTCGCTTCTGCCAGCATGCGCAGAACGACGGTGCCCTCTGCGATGAAGGCGCCCTGGCGACCGATCAGGTCGCGTTCGCGAACCCCGACAAAGCCTGCAATGCGCGGATCGGCCGGGTCCGTGATGCGGATCGGCAGGACGCTGTCCGGCTGCATGCGGCCTCAATCGACCGTGATGTCGGCGACGATCCGGCCGGCGGCGATGTCGAACACGAAGGCCTTGCGTTCCCCCTGCGGCAGGGTGCCGAAGAAGAGGATCTGCCCGCCGGACAGTGCGGTCGAGGCGACGACGAAGCCTTCCGGCAGCGTGGCGGTCGCGGCAAGCGGTGCATCGGCCGGAACGGGCAGGGCGCCGCCGGCCTGCTGCGCGGCGATTGCCTTCGGATCGGGGCGGGTGACCTTGTAGACAATCGCGCCCAGCACGGCCATAAGCATGACCGCCATGACACCGGCGGAGACGAGCTGCAGGCGGATCATCTTGCGCCTTACATTCTCCATCACCGGATCGAGCGGCTTTTCGTCCTGATCGTCGGGTTCGGAAAGTGACATGTCCAGCCTTTTGCCTATGGATCCAGCGATGAGCGACCCCTTTAAACAAGCGAGCGCCGATAGGAAAGAGCTGACGGCCGGACCGGATGCCGCGGGACGGCTCGATGCCTACTTGGCCGAAGCGCTGGCCGGCGCCTTTTCACGCAGCCGCATCAAGGCGCTCATCGAGGCTGGAGAGGTCAGCGTCAATGGCGCCGGCATCACAGAGCCCAAGCGCAAGGTGCAGCCGGGCGACCAGATCGCCATCGGCCTGCCGGAGCCGGAGGACCCGGAGCCGAAGGGCGAGGATATTCCCCTCGACGTGCTTTATGAAGATGACGATCTGATCGTGCTGGTCAAGCCGCCGGGTCTCGTCGTGCATCCGGGCGCCGGCAACTGGACCGGCACTCTGGTCAACGCGCTGATCCACCATTGCGGCGACAGCCTGTCGGGCATCGGCGGGGTGCGTCGACCGGGCATCGTGCACCGGCTCGACAAGGATACGAGCGGGGTCATGGTGGTTGCGAAGAACGATGCCGCCCACCGGCATCTCTCCGACCAGTTTGCCGATCACGGCCGCACGGGACCGCTCGAACGCGCCTATGCGGCGATCGTCTGGGGCCGGCCCCGCGGCCTGAAGGGTACGATCGACGCGCCGCTCGGCCGCGCTGCGGATCGCACCCGTCGCGCGGTGAAACGCGAGGATGCCGATGATGCGCGCGAGGCGATCACCCACTACGAGGTGATTGCCCGCTACCATGAAAAGCCGGATGCCACCGCGCTCGCAGCCATGGTCGAATGCCGGCTGGAAACCGGGCGGACGCACCAGATCCGCGTGCATATGGCCCATATCGGCCATCCGCTGATCGGCGATGCCGATTATGGCGCGGCGTTCCGGACAAAGTCGAACCTGCTTCTCGATGCGGCGAAGACCGTGGTCGACCGTTTCCCCCGCCAGGCGCTGCACGCCTTCATGCTGGCCTTCGAACATCCCTCGACCGGCGAGACGATGCGGTTCAGCTCCGACCTGCCGGAGGACATGCGCCAACTGGCCGAAGCTCTGCAGGCCTGACGCGTGCAGCGATCGCCCGGGAGCGATGGCATGGCCATGCATCTTTTTGCGCGGAGCCGCGTTGAGGCGGCATCAACCCTCGCAAGGAGCAATGCCATGATCGATGCAAGCCAGATTCGCGAACATGCCGAAGTCATCAGCGCGGACGGCATCCATGTCGGGACAGTCGACCGTGTCGAAGGCGACCGGATCAAGCTGACCAAGCGTGAGAACCCGGCCGGCCATCAGGACCATCACCATTTCATCGCGCTCGACCTTGTCGAAAGCATCGATGAGAACCGGGTTCGCCTGAGCGCCAAGGGCGCAGATGCCTTCGCCTCCGAAGAAGAGGGCGATCGGTCCTCGATCCACTGACGGACAGCCTGCACCGCGTCGGTTGCCCCGCCCCGAGCGGGCAGGGCGATCCGGCTTTGGTGCGCCCGTGCTCTTGATCTTCGGAACCGAGGCACAATCTAAGGCGAAACATTGCAGCCAGCGCCTGTCGCTCCGGCCCGCCCTGACCGGTGGCCGGCGTCTTGAATCATGCTTTCGTCATTCTTATCTCTACACTCGGTGGGGTTCTGATGAACCCACGAGGCCGGTCCGCTGCGTGGGACCGGAATGCGAAAGGGGTGCGACATGGCCCGTAACAATCTTCCGATCCTGGCCGCCGGCGAAGGCGGCCTGAGCCGGTATCTCGACGAGATCCGGAAATTCCCCATGCTTGAGCCGCAGCAGGAATACATGCTCGCCAAGCGCTATCAGGAACATGACGACCGCAAGGCCGCCCATGAGCTCGTGACCAGCCATCTGCGCCTCGTGGCGAAGATCGCCATGGGCTATCGTGGGTACGGCCTGCCGATCGGCGAAGTCGTGTCCGAAGGCAATGTCGGCCTGATGCAGGCCGTGAAGAAGTTCGACCCGGAACGCGGCTTTCGTCTGGCGACCTACGCCATGTGGTGGATCAAGGCCTCGATTCAGGAATATATCCTGCGCTCCTGGTCGCTGGTGAAAATGGGAACGACTGCCAACCAGAAGCGGCTGTTCTTCAACCTGCGTAGGCTGAAGGGCAAGATCCAGGCTTTGGACGATGGCGACCTCAAGCCCGACCAGGTCAAGCAGATCGCCACGACCCTGAACGTCTCGGAGGAAGAGGTCATCTCGATGAACCAGCGCCTTTCCGGCGATGCGTCGCTCAATGCGCCGATCAAGGCCAGCGAAGGCGAGTCGGGGCAGTGGCAGGATTGGCTGGTCGACGATCATGACAGCCAGGAAGATATTCTGATCGAGCAGGACGAGCTGGAAAACCGCCGCTCGCTGCTCTCCTCTGCCATGGGTGTGCTGAACGACCGTGAGCGGCGGATCTTCGAGGCGCGTCGCCTTCGCGAAGACCCGATCACGCTGGAGGAGCTCTCGACGGAGTTCGACATCAGCCGCGAGCGCGTGCGCCAGATCGAAGTTCGCGCCTTCGAGAAGGTTCAGGATGCGGTGCAAAAGGCCGCGCTGGACCGCGCCAAGGCTCTCCGCGTCGTCGAAGACGCCTGATTAGCAACTAGAGATTGCGTAAATGGACCCGGCCGATGAGCCGGGTCTTTTGTATTCGAAGACTTACATAAAGAATGTGCGGCGTCTGTCCAGCTTCGGGCCAGCTTGTTGCTAAAGTGTTAGGCACGAGTGACGAAGATGGGGCAGGATCACGGGCAAGTTATGGACAAAACGGGGCAGATGCTTGCCAAGCTGTCACGTCCGTGAAACAATCAACCTATTCGCGAGTTGCCAGATGGAGGCCTGAAAGGCGGAGAGGAGTGTTGGCATGCAAGACGTCTCGTCGAAGCGCAATCTTCTGCCGAATCTCCCGGCTTTTCGCCGCGCGGAAAACCCGGCGACCGGGGACAGTCAGGGACCGAGCCTGCGGCTCGTCGCCCTTGTGGCCTGCTTCGCCGTCTCGATCCTGATGTGGTGCGGACTTTACGTCCTCATCTCTGCGCTCTAGCTAACAGGAGTGGAGCGCCGCTCCGTCCAGCTGCGCGAAAAGACCTTCACCCCTGCGGATTTAAAAACCTCGCGACGCGGTGTGCCTCGCGGGGGGGGGGGGGCGTGCGTTTCTCTGGT
The DNA here is from genome assembly GCF_034720595.1 of Rhizobium sp. CC-YZS058. Taxonomy (NCBI): domain Bacteria; kingdom Pseudomonadati; phylum Pseudomonadota; class Alphaproteobacteria; order Hyphomicrobiales; family Rhizobiaceae; genus Rhizobium; species Rhizobium sp. CC-YZS058. The sequence continues at coordinate 672,619 of NZ_JAYESJ010000001.1, forward strand.
GCGCAAGACGTCGTTGAGGGTTGCTCCGCAGAACTTGCCCCTTCGAGCAATGATGGGACTGTCGCAACCTTAGCCAGCGAAACGGTCGCTCTCGAAACTCTCGGGCGAACCGATATTGGCGCGATTGGTCTTTTCGAGCGTCACCGAACTCGTGACGACCGGGTCGGATTTCGGCACCGTCATCACGGCGGCGCCGAGGAAGAGGGCGGCTGCTGCGCCATAGAGCGCAACGAAACGAGCAGTTTTCAGCATGATCAGCTCCATCTCTCAAGGTCGGGCGCGCTGACGCCCTCTTGGCCCATGAACGACCCGATTGACTCAAGGTTCCGCAGGCTTTTCGCGAACTGGCAGAGTGGTGCGATCATTTTCCCGTGAGATGGTCATACGGATGAAAATGCCGGCGCGTAGGGCGCGCCGGCATGGTCTCTGGTATCGATCTGCGGCGGTCGACTACTCGCGGGCGAGCAGCCGCTTGTTGAGGAACAGGGCGGCCATGGTGCACAGCGCGCCGGACAGCAGGTAGTAGCCCATGAAAGGCAGCCCGTAATGGCTGGAGAGGCCGAGCGCGACCAAGGGCGCGAAGCCTGCGCCGATGAACCAGGCGAGATCCGAGGTCAGCGCCGCTCCGGAATAGCGATAGCCGAGGCCGAACTGCGAGGAAACCGAACCGGCCGCCTGGCCGAAGGACAGGCCCAGAATGCCGAAGCCGATGATGACGAAGGCATCGATGCCGGCTTGGCCGGAGGCCATCAGCATCGGGCCGATGAAGCTGAAGATGGCAATGATGACGGCTGCGACGCCAAGCTGGCTGCGGCGGCCGATACGATCGGCGAGCAGGCCCGAGGCGATGACCGACAGGATCCCCACGATCGCGCCGACGATCTGGATCAGCATGAAGCTGCCGATCGACTGGTCGCCGAACAGCTTGGTCCAGCTCAGCGGGAAGATCGTGACCACATGGAACATGGCGAAGCTGGCGAGCGGCGCGAAGGCGCCGATGACGATATCGCGGCCATGGACCTGAACCAGCTTCGAGACCGGGATGGCTTCGAGTTCATGCTGTTCGAGCAGCGTGCCGAATTCCTTGGTCATGACCAGACGCAGGCGGGCGAACAGCGCCACCACGTTGATCGCGAAGGCGACGAAAAACGGATATCGCCAACCCCAGCTCAGGAAATCCTCGCTCGACAGATTGGCGACGAAGAAGCCGAACAGGGCGCTGGCAAGCGCGAAGCCGATCGGTGCGCCGAGCTGCGGGATCATGGCGTACCAGCCGCGGTGGCGGGCCGGCGCGTTCAAGGCGAGCAGGGAGGCAAGGCCATCCCAGGCGCCGCCGAGCGCAAAGCCCTGGCCGAGGCGGAAGAGAGCCAGCAAATAGATCGACCAGACGCCGATCTGGTTATAGCCCGGCAGGAAGCTGATCGAAGCCGTTGATCCACCGAGCAGGAAGAGCGCGATGGTCAGCTTGGTGCCGCGTCCGTGCTTGCGGTCGATCGCCCCGAACACGAGCGATCCAATGGGGCGTGCGATGAAGGCGAGGGAGAAGACCGCGAAGGAATAGAGCGTTCCTGTCAGCGCATCGGGCGCGAAGGGGAAGAAGAGCTGCGGAAAGACCAGCACCGAGGCCAGGCCGTAGACGAAGAAGTCGAAGAATTCCGACATGCGCCCGATCACCACGCCGATGGCGATGCTGCCCGGGGACACCGGGGCGTCGCCATGGATGCGCCGGGCATCCTGTTCCATCGATGTCGAAGATGGGCTGCTTGCCGCCATGTTCGCACTGCTCATCTGATCGTCTCCCGTTCCCGACAAGGCGCAACCCGGTTCATGAGGCGCGCCTTCTTTGCCTCCAAGACGATGTTGATCAAAGCGATGGGCTTATCAAGTCCCATGTCTCGTATTTTCTGCCCCGTGGCCGCTGCACGCCGGCAAATCAGCCACGTTTCAGCCGCCCGTGCTGCGCGCAACGAACTGCGTCAGGCGGACTCGACTTTCGCACATCCGCGCATACCTAGCTTTCGTACAGCGCATAGCTCGTGGGTCCGGACGGCGTTGTTTTCCTTGTACGCCACCGATATGCACGCTCACGGCAACTTACCCGGCGGAATGCGGTTTGCTGCGGTGCGACCAAACACCTCATTTAGCTTCGCGACGGGCAGGACTAGCTGCAGGACGAACGAAACGAAAGACACCGGACCATGGCGAACTCCTTCAAACATGCATGTCGGTTGCTGGCTCTGCCGCTCCTCGGCCTCCTGTCGGGCTGCAACATGGTCGTCATGTCTCCTTCCGGCGATATTGCGACGCAGCAGCGGGACCTTATTCTCGTTTCCACCTTCCTGATGCTGCTGATCATCATTCCGGTGATCGCGCTCACGCTCTATTTCGCCTTCCATTACCGCCGCTCGAACACCGAAGCGGTCTATGATCCCGAATGGCATCATTCCACGCGGCTTGAAGTCGTCATCTGGTCGGCGCCGCTGGCGATCATCATCGCGCTCGGCGCGGTCACCTGGATCTCGACCCACAAGCTCGACCCCTATCGCCCGCTCGACCGGATCGACGCCGAGCGTCCGATCCCGGCCGACTTGCAGCCGCTGACGGTCGAAGTGGTGGCGCTCGACTGGAAGTGGCTGTTCTTCTACCCCGATCTCGGCATCGCGACGGTGAACGAGCTGGCAGCCCCGGTCGATACGCCGATCAACTTCAAGATCACGGCCTCGTCGGTCATGAACTCCTTCTACATTCCCGCGCTCGCCGGCCAGATCTATGCGATGCCGGGCATGCAGACGCGCCTTCACGCCGTGATCAACGAGCCGGGCGAATTTGACGGGTTCTCCGCCAATTACAGCGGCGACGGCTTCTCCCATATGCGCTTCAAGTTCCATGGGCTCGACCGCGCCGGCTTCGACGGCTGGGTGGCCAAGGTCAAGCAGCAGGGCACCGCACTGAACCGCGATGCCTATCTGAAGCTCGAAAAGCCCAGCGAACGCGAGCCGGTGCGCTATTTTGCCTCGATCCAGAACGACCTCTTCGATCGTATCGTCAATCTCTGCGTGATCGATGGGAAGATGTGCATGAAGGACATGATGCATGTCGACATGATGGGCGGCGGCGGCGAGGAGAGTGCGGCCAACCGCGCCAAGCTCGAATATGACAACCGTCATGCCGACACCGGCGACGGCACGAATGCGGCCACCTTCCCGGCCAGCGAAAATCCCGCCCGCAGCGAAAGCAAGCCGGAAGGCACGGGCAACGAGGATGGCGCGGGTTCGAACGGTGCGCAGGAAGGCGGCGCCGAAGGCAGCCAGCCGATGCAGCACGACATGAACAGCATGCCCGGCGGTGCCATGGGCGGCCATGACGGGCACACCATGCCCTCGACCGAGCCGCAGGCGGCGCCGGACGGCAACCAGCAGCAGGAGCAGCAGCCGGACAGCAAGGACAACACTGTTGCACCGGACCAGCTCAACAACAGCCAGAACTAATCCGTCAGCGCGTTGCGCGTTGCGGAACTGAAGGAACAGGGTTCACCATGTTTTCCAACCAGGACATATCGGCACTGATCTTCGGGCGGCTGACGCTCGATGCCTTTCCGCTCCATGAGCCCATTCTCGTGGCAACCTTCGCGGCCGTCGCCTTGGGCGGCATCGTGGTCGTCGGCGCTCTGACCTATTTCCGCCTCTGGGGGCTCCTGTGGCGGGATTGGTTGACGAGCGTCGACCACAAGAAGATCGGCATCATGTATGTGATCCTGGCGCTGATCATGCTGCTGCGCGGCTTTGCCGACGCGCTGATGATGCGGACGCAGCAGGCCATCGCCTTCAATGGCAGCGAAGGCTTCCTGCCGCCGCATCATTACGACCAGGTCTTCACGGCCCACGGCGTGATCATGATCTTCTTCATGGCCATGCCCTTCGTCACCGGTCTCATGAACTTCGTCGTCCCGCTGCAGATCGGTGCGCGCGACGTGTCGTTCCCGTTCCTCAACAACTTCTCCTTCTGGATGACGGCAGCCGGTGCGGCGATCATCATGATCTCGCTCTTCGTCGGGGAGTTCGCCCGCACGGGGTGGCTCGCCTATCCGCCGCTCTCCGGCGCGGATTACAGCCCGGGCGTCGGGGTGGACTATTACATCTGGGGCCTGCAGGTGGCGGGTGTCGGCACGACGCTGTCCGGCATCAACCTCATCGCGACCATCATCAAGATGCGCGCGCCGGGCATGACCATGATGAAGATGCCGATCTTCACCTGGACCTCGCTCTGCACCAACATCCTGATCGTCGCCTCGTTCCCGATCCTGACCGCAACGCTCGCCCTGCTGTCGCTTGACCGCTATGTCGGCACGCACTTCTTCACAAACGATCTCGGCGGCAACCCGATGATGTATGTGAACCTCATCTGGATCTGGGGTCACCCGGAAGTCTACATCCTGATCCTGCCGGCCTTCGGGATCTTCTCGGAGATCGTGGCGACCTTCTGCGGCAAGCGCCTGTTCGGCTATGCCTCGATGGTCTATGCCACCGTCGTCATCACCATTCTCTCCTACATCGTCTGGCTGCACCACTTCTTCACCATGGGATCGGGCGCCAGCGTCAATGCCTTCTTCGGCATCACGACGATGATCATCTCGATCCCTACAGGAGCAAAGATCTTCAACTGGCTCTTCACCATGTATCGTGGCCGGATCCGGTTCGAAGTTCCAATGCTGTGGACGGTCGGCTTCATGGTCACCTTCGTCATCGGCGGCATGACCGGCGTCCTGCTCGCCGTGCCCCCGGCCGACTTCGTGCTCCACAATTCGCTGTTCCTCATCGCCCACTTCCACAATGTCATCATCGGCGGCGTGGTGTTCGGTCTGCTGGCCGGCGTCAATTACTGGTACCCGAAGGCCTTCGGGTACAAGCTCGACCCGTTCTGGGGCAAGATGAGCTTCTGGTTCTGGCTCACCGGCTTCTACTTCGCCTTCATGCCGCTCTATGTGCTCGGCCTGATGGGCGTCACGCGCCGCCTCAGCCAGTTCGAGGATCCGTCGCTGCAGATCTGGTTCGTCATCGCTGCCTTTGGCGCGGTCCTGATCGCGCTCGGCATCGGCTCCTTCATCATCCAGCTCGTCGTGTCCTTCCTGAAGCGGGAAGAGCTGCGCGATGTCACGGGCGATCCGTGGAACGGCAGGACGCTCGAATGGTCGACCTCTTCGCCGCCGCCGGACTACAACTTCGCTTTCACGCCCGTCATCTACGACCATGACAGCTGGTACGACATGAAGGGCCGCGGCTATTCGCGTCCGGTCGACGGGTTCCGCCCGATCCATATGCCGAAGAACACCGGCACGGGCGTCATCCTGGCCGGGATCAGCGTGGCACTTGCCTTCGCGATCATCTGGTACATCTGGTGGCTCGCCATCGTCTCCTTCGTCGCCATGATCGCGGTTTCGATCGGGCATACGTTCAACTACAAGCGCGACTACTATATTCCTGCAGAGGATGTGGTCGCGACGGAAGGCGAGCGGACCCGCCAGCTCGCTCGGCAGGGCTGACCCATGAGCGCACCAACCCACACCGCCACGCACGGCGCCGCGAAAGACAAGCCGGTCTTCTATCTCACCGAAGACCATCATCCGGAAAACAGCACGGGCCTCGGCTTCTGGCTGTATCTGATGAGCGACTGCTTGATCTTCGCCGTGCTTTTCGCCACCTATGCCGTGCTCGGCCGCTCCTATGCGGCCGGCCCGTCGCCGGCCGATCTGTTCGATCTGCCGCTGGTGGCCATCAACACCTCCATGCTGCTGCTCTCGTCCATCACCTATGGATTTGCGATGCTGCAGATGGAGCGAAAGGCGAAAGCCGAGACGCTGTTCTGGCTCGGCATCACCGGCCTGTTTGGTCTCGCCTTTCTCGGGCTCGAAATCTACGAGTTCATCCACCTCATCCATGAAGGGGCCGGCCCGCAGCGCTCGGCCTTCCTGTCGGCCTTCTTCACCCTGGTCGGCACGCACGGCCTGCATGTCACCTTCGGCGTGATCTGGCTGGTGACGCTGATGGTGCAGGTGTCGATGTATGGGTTGACCGTCGAAAACCGTCGTCGCCTGATGTGCCTGTCCATGTTCTGGCACTTCCTCGACGTGATCTGGATCGGCGTCTTCTCCCTCGTCTATCTCAACGGAGTACTCGGATGACCACGCACGCTCCCGCTACGGAAGACGCGCACGAGGCGCATCACGGCCATAGCCACGGCCATGAGGCCGGCCACGGCTCCTTCAAAGGCTATATGACGGGCTTCGTGCTCTCGGTCATCCTGACGGCCATTCCCTTCTGGCTGGTCATGGCTGGCGTGTTCGAGAACAAGGCCGTGACCGCCGCGCTGGTGATGGTCTTCGCCGTCATCCAGATCGTCGTGCACATGGTCTACTTCCTGCACATGAACTCAAAGTCTGAGGGTGGCTGGACCATGATGGCGCTGATCTTCACGCTGGTGATCATCGCCATCGCCCTGTCGGGCTCGCTCTGGGTCATGCACCACCTGAACACGAACATGATGCCCATGTCCCCGGACATGATGCGCAATGTCCCCTGACATGAACCGGCAGCCGAATGCGGCTGCCGGGCGGCAGCCGGAGGACGAGCGCCGCTCGAAGCGGTCGCTCGCCGTCCTCGGCGGAATTTCGCTGTTTCTAATGATCGTTCTCCTCGCCCTCGGGACCTGGCAGGTCCAGCGGCTAGGCTGGAAGCTCGATCTCATCGCCCGTGTCGACGCGCGCGTTGCCGCTGCCCCCGTCGCGCCCCCTGCCCGGGAGGCATGGAGCGCCATCACGGCGGATTCTGACGAGTATCGGCACGTCACTGTTTCCGGCACATTCCAGCACGAGAAGGAAGCGCTGGTGCAGGCCTCGACCGAGCGGGGCCCCGGCTTCTGGGTCATTACGCCGCTCGTGCAGGCGGAGGGCACCACGATCCTCATCAACCGCGGCTTCGTGCCGCCGGATCGCCGCGCGGTCGAAAGCCGCCTCGAGAGCAACGGGGCGGGACCCCAGACCGTGACCGGCCTGCTGCGCCTGAGCGAACCCGGCGGCGGTTTTCTCCGCAGCAATGTGCCGGGCGAGGACCGGTGGTATTCCCGCGATGTCGCAGCCATTGCGGCAGCGCGCGGCATCGGCGATGTGGCGCCCTATTTCATCGATGCCGATGGCGCACCAAACCAGGGCGGTTATCCGATCGGCGGCCTGACCCGGGTCGTCTTCCCCAACAACCACCTCGTCTACGCCATCACCTGGTTCTCGCTCGCTGCCATGCTGGCGGCGGCAACCATCGTGATCGGCCGGCGCGAGTGGCGCCGCGCCGCCTAAGGGAAGGCTGCCGGTCCCTGGTCAAGCGACCAGCGCCGTCAGATCGTCGTAAAGCGCCTTCGGAATCTCGATTTCGCCGCTCGTCTCGGTGCGCTGGCGCGCCTCGTAGCGACGCTGCGAAGGCAGGCGGGCGCCCTGGCCGAGGATTGCGTCGAACAGCGCTTCCGCCCGCTCGATATTTTGCGTCGCCGCCGCGCCGAGAAAGGACGTGGGGTTGAAAGCGATCAGCAATTCGCCATGGCAGGGTGCGGCGCCGACGCCGGCATCGAAAGCCATGGATTCCGCGCTCGTCATGTCGCCGATCAGCGGTCCTGCCAGGAGCTCCACCATGGCGGAGAGCGCCGAACCCTTGTGCCCGCCAAAGGTCAGCATGGCGCCGGCGAGCGCGGCAGCCGGATCGGTTGTCGGCGCGCCCTCGGCATCGATCGCCCATCCCTCCGGGATCGGCTTGCCGGCGCGGCGATGCAGTTCGATCTCGCCGCGCGCCGATGCGCTGGTTGCGAAATCGAAGACGAAGGGGAAGGGGCCTGGCCGCGGCCAGGCGAAGGCGATCGGGTTCGTGCCGAACACGCCTTTGGTGCCGCCGGCCGGCGCCACCCAGGCATGGCTGGGGGTGAGCGCCAGGGCGGCAAGGCCCTCGGCGGCGATGAGCTCGACCTCCGGCCAAAGAGCCGAGAAATGGAAGCAATTGTTGATGGCCAAGGCCGCGACCCCTTGGGTGCGGGCTTTCTCGACGAGATGCGGCAGGCCCTGCCGGAAGGCGAGCGGCGAATAGCCGTAGCGGGCATCGACGGTGACGATCGACGGTGCCGTATCCTTCACCTCCGGCACAGCCCGCGGATCGACCTTCCCCTCCTTGACCGTGCGCACGCAGCCGAGCACGCGATAAAGCCCGTGCGAATGGCATTCGTCCCGCTGCCCGGCCATCACCGTATCGGTCAGCGCCTCGGCATGGGCCTCTGTCAGCCCGGCTTTGCGGAAGGCATCGCGTGCCAGGGTGCGGGCATCGGCGAGGGACAGGCGAACGGTATCGGTCATCATCGGCTCCGGCGGGGCATTCGAGTGCCCGGTCTCATCCGCCAAACGGGGAACGGCCCCTGGCGGGGCCGCTCGGCTTGGCGGTGCACTGTGCTAGCGCGCCTGCGGCCCGGCCTCAAGCCGGACGCTGCGTTCTGCCCTTACGAAGCCTCAGGCCGCCTTGGCGAGGCCGACCTCGGGAAGGCTCGGGCGGGTGGCGAGCGCGGTCTCCATGATCGCCTCGACCTCCTTGCGCTCATGCGGCAGAAGCGCCAGGCGCGGGGGCCGCGTCAGGGCCGAGCCGCGGCCGACGATTTCCTCGCAGAGCTTGATGCACTGGACGAGGTCCGGACGGGCATCGAGATGCAGCAGCGGCATGAACCAGTCGTAAAGGGCGATCGCCTCGGCATAGCGTCCGGCCTTGGCGAGGCGGAACAGGGTTTCGCCTTCCTGCGGGAAGGCATTGGACATGCCGGAGATCCAGCCGGCAGCACCCAGCATCACGCTCTCGACCACCACGTCGTCGAGGCCGGCAAACATCACGAAGCGGTCGCCCACCATGTTCTTCACATCGGTAAAGCGGCGGGTGTCGCCGGAGGAATCCTTGAAGCAGACGATGGTCTCGCAATCGGCGAGCGAGCCGAGGATCGCCGGCGTCACATCGTTCTTGTAGATCGGCGGGTTGTTGTAGACCATGACGGGCAGGTCCGTCGCCTTGGAAACGCCGCGGAAATGCTCGGCCGTTTCATGCGGCTTGGAGGAGTAGACGAGCGCCGGCATGACCATGACGCCGTCAAGGCCGATGCGGGCCGCATCGCGGGCCACCGCCGAGGCATGCTCGGTCGTAAATTCCGCAATGCCGCAGATGACAGGGACACGGCCCTTGGCTGCGTCCTTCGCGGTTTCCATGACGGCGATCTTTTCCTTGCGCGACAGCGAGGTGTTTTCGCCCACCGTGCCGCACACGATCAGCCCGGAAACGCCATCGCGCACCAGATTGTCGATCACGGCATGGGTGGCCGGCAGATCGAGCGAGAAATCGGGCTTGAACTGCGTGGTGACGGCGGGGAACACACCCGACCAGCTGATTTTCGGTGCCATGCTCAGGTCTCCCAATGTGGCGAAGGATGACGCACCATAAAATGTATAAAATATACTGTCAAGCGGTGCTAACCCACTGCTGATCGCACCATTGAGCATTCGTCGATGGCTTACCCGTCGCTCAGCAGTTCTTCCTCTGCGCGCATGATCTCGGCAAAGCCGCGGCGCAGCCGCCCGGCATCGCGCAGCGGCGGCGCTCCGAACTGGCGGGCATATTCGCGAGAAAATTGCGAGGGGCTCTCGTAGCCGACTTGCCGGCCGGCGCTGCCGGCATCCAGCAGCTGCTCCACCATCAGCCGCCGCGCCTCCTGCAGGCGCAGTTGCTTCTGGTACTGCATCGGGCTCATGGCGGTGATCGCCTTGAAATGGTGGTGGAGCGAAGACACGCTCATGCTCACCCGACGCGCGAGATCCTCGATCCGCAGCGGCAGGTGGTAATGCTCCTTCAGCCAAAGACAGGCGCGGCTGATCTGCTGCGATTGGCTCTCCGCCGCCGCCATCTGCCGCAGCCGCGCGCCATGCGGGCCGATGAGCAGGCGGAAGATCAGCTCCTGCTCGATCAGCGGCAGGAGAACCGGAATTTCTTCGGGACGCTCGATGAGCCGCAGGAGCCGCAATGCGGCCTCTTCAAGCTCCTCCGTCAGCGGTGCGACACTCATTCCACGCGGGGAAACAGGCGCCGGCGCAACCACCGTGCCGAGACGCTGCAGAACGGCGGGGATTCGCAGAGGGTCGATCTCGAACACCAGGGACAGATAGGGCTTGTCAGGCGAGGCGGCGATGATCTGCGAGGAGACCGGCAGGTCGAAGGAGGTCAGCAGATAGTCCTGCCCGCCATAGAGATAGGCCTCGTTGCCGAGCAGCACGCGCTTGGCGCCCTGGGCAATCAGGGCGAAGCTCGGCTTGTACTGCCCGCAGGCCATTGCGCCATCGCCGGAATAGCGATGCAGCGTCAGGCCGGGCACGGCGGTCCGGTGGTCGCCAACGGTGGCTGCGTGGCGGGCGATGAGGTCGATGAATGTCTGTCGGCGATCCATTACGGTCCTGAACGGGTATGTCGAACTGCGCTGCCGTCTGCGCCTGTGAGGGCGTGCGGGCGAGACGACACTACGTGCCTTTTGCAGGATCGTGCAAGAAGTTTGCAGGAAAGGACGATGCGTGCGCGCCGCTTTACGCGCATGATGCCGGCGCTACTCCGACATTCCTGAAAGGATGCACCGCATGGCTCTCGCACGAGGATATGCCGCGACCGACGCGTCGAAACCCCTCCAGCCCTTCACCTTCGAACGGCGGGCCCCGAATGACGACGATATCGTCATCGACATCAAGTTTTCGGGCATCTGCCATTCCGACATTCATCAGGTTCGCAATGAGTGGGGCAATTCGATCTACCCCATGGTTCCGGGCCACGAAATCGTCGGCATCGTGTCCGCCGTCGGCAAGAACGTGACCAAGTTCAAGCCGGGCGACAAGGCCGGCGTCGGCTGCTTCGTTAATTCCTGCACCGCCTGCGCCAGCCGTGATCTCGACCGCGAACAGTATATGCCGGGTCTGGTGCCGACCTATAACGGCTACGAGGCGGACGGAAAGACCCCGACCTATGGCGGCTATTCCGACTCGATCGTCGTGAAGGAGGACTATGCGCTCTCCATCCCCGACAATCTGGATTTTGCGGCCACCGCGCCGCTTCTGTGCGCCGGCATCACGCTCTATTCGCCGCTCAAGCACTGGCAGGCGGGCCCGGGCAAGAAGGTCGCCGTCGTCGGCATGGGCGGTCTCGGCCATATGGGCGTCAAGCTCGGCGCAGCGCTCGGTGCGGAAGTCACCGTGCTCAGCCAGTCGCTCTCCAAGAAGGAAGACGGGCTGAAGCTCGGCGCCACGCATTATTATGCGACCAAGGACCCGGAAACCTTCAAGGCGCTTGCCGGCAGCTTCGACCTGATCCTCTGCACGGTCTCGGCCGAAATCGATTGGAACGCCTATCTGTCGCTCTTGAAGCCCGATGGCGCGATGGTGCTTCTCGGCATTCCGGAGAACCCTGTGCCGGTTCACGCCTTCGGCCTCGTCGGCGGCCGCCGCAGCCTGGCCGGCTCGATGATCGGCTCGATCAAGGAAACGCAGGAAATGCTCGACTTCTGCGGCGAGCACAACATCGTCTCGGAGATCGAAATGATCCGCATGGATCAGGTCAACGAGGCCTATGAGCGCGTGCTGAAGAGCGATGTCCGCTATCGTTTCGTCATCGACACGGCGACGATCTGACCAGCCTGCCGGCGCGGGGTCCGCTCCGCGCCGGCGCTCTCACAGCGCCAACCGGCGCTTGATGTCCTCGTCCTTTTCCTGCCGCTGGATGACGACGCCGCTCCAGCCCAGCCCGCTGTAATCTTCGTAGCCAAGCGTCTCGGCATAGGCGACGAGCGTGCCGTCGCTCATATAATAGCTGCCGCGCGGGGCCTTCTGCGGCGGGCTCAGCGCAAATCGGGTATAGACGAGGTCCGCCCGGGAAGCGGCGATCACCATGCCCTGGCCGTCGAGCAGCAGCACCGTGGTGCGCTCCTCGTCCGCTTCGGGAATATTCGCCTCCTTGCGCACGATCGACTGGCCCTGGTTTGCCCAGTCGAAATAGACGCCCAACGCACCGAGCAGCGCTCCGTCCGTCTTGCCGCCGCCGCGGATCCCGGTTGCGTAAACCAGCGCATCGGCATTGCCGTGCAGCGGGCTCGGCTTGACGACATCGACGATATAGTCGTCGCCGCTGTGCGTGCCCATGGCCGCCTTGACCCAAGGCTCATTCGAGAGATCGCGCCCGAGAATGGTCTTGCGAAACCGTGGATTGGCGGAGGCTATGGCCCGTCCCGCCCGGTCGACCATCACCAGGTCGAGATAGACGGTGTAGAAGCGGTTGATGACGCCGAGGCGCTCTGCGGCGAAGGCGTTGCGGGCTGCGTCGGGTCGTTCCAGCGCTTCCCACAGCGCGGTGTCGGTGGCCCACCACCGCACGTCGGCCGTGCGCTCGAAGAGGTTGCGGACGATCAGCTGCACCAGGGTCTGCGCCAGGTCGACGAGGCGGATGCCCTCCATCTGGTGCACGAGCTCATCCGCCATGCTGCGCCCCAGCAGCACCCGCTCCAGCACCTCCTTCTGAAACGCTGCCGCAACGCTGGCGGAAACGCCGGCCAGCCGTTGCACCTCCTGCGCCACGACGGCAAAGCCGCGGCCGATCTCGCCGGCGCGCGCTGCCTCGATACTGGCATTGATGCCGAGCAGCCGGATCTGGCGAACGATCTCTTCGTTCTCCCGGCCGAACTTGTCGACTTCGGTGCCGATCCGCTCGGTCAGGGCCCGCATGGCGCGCGGTGTCGCGCGTCTCTCCGGCTGGCCGGCCTTCGGCTTCTGCTCGGCTTGCTCCGCCATGCCTTCCCTCGCTCGCCTATCACAATCTCTCAACAAGAAAACTCTAAAACAGAAAAGCTTGTGCGAAAGTTGTTGCAGTGCAAGGAAATGAGGCAGGACTAAAGAAGCGGCAGCGGGCCGTCGTTCTTGATTTCCTCCATCACAGCATAGGTGCGCGTTTCCTTCACGCCCTGCAGGGTCCAGAGAAACTGGCCGAGGAAATTGCGATAGGCGCTCATGTCCTCGAACCTGGTCTTGACCAGATAGTCGAACCCGCCTGCCACCATATGGCACTCGATCACCGAGGGCGATTTGCGGATCGCCTCGGCAAAGGTGTCGAACACCTCCGGCGTCGTCTTGTCGAGCATCACCTCGATGAAGACGAGCAGGCCGAAGCCAAGCCGCTGCGGATCGAGCCGCGCGCCGAACCCCGAGACATAGCCCTCCTTCAGGAGACGGCGCATCCGCTCGCTGGTGGCCGTGGGGGAGAGCCCCACGCGCTCGGACAGTTCGAGATTGGTGATGCGCCCGTCACCCTGGAGGATCGAAAGGATCTTCCGGTCGATCTTGTCGATGCCGCTCATGCGTGTCTCAGGCAGCCAGCCGCGTTTCGGCGAGCTTCACCCAGTAGGAAATGCCGTGCGGAATCGCTTCGTCGTTGAAGTCATAAGCTGGATTGTGCAGGCCCGCCGTTTCACCATTGCCGATGAAGACGAAGGCGCCCGGGCGCGCAAGCAGCATGTAGGAGAAATCCTCCCCGCCCATCATCGGGTCGAGCGTGGCCGAAACCTGGGCCGGCCCGGCAACCGCGGCAGCGGCTTCCACGGCATGCTCCGTCTCGCGCGGGTGGTTGACGGTCACCGGATAGTTGCGGTCGTAATGCACGTGGATCGTCGCACCGAAGGCGGCGGCAAGGCCTCCGGCGATCTCGCGGATCCGCCGCTCGGCCAGGTCGCGCGTGTCCGGCATCAGGGTGCGCACCGTGCCGGCCAGCTTCGCCTGCTCGGGAATGATATTGTGGGCAAAGCCGGCATGGAACTTGGTCACCGATACGACGACGGAGGCCAAGGGATCGGCCGAGCGCGAGGCGATCGTCTGTAGCGCGGTGACGATCTGCGCGCCGAGCACGATCGGGTCGACCGTGCGGTGCGGCTGGGCCGCGTGGCCGCCGCGGCCATCGATGGTGATGGAAAACTCGTCGGTCGATGCCATGACCGGGCCGGGGCGGGTGCCGAAATGACCAAGCGGCATGCCCGGCAGATTGTGCATGCCATAGACCTCGGCAATGCCGAAGCGCTCCATCATCCCGTCCTTGACCATGGCATCGCCACCCGCGCCGCCCTCTTCGGCCGGCTGGAAGATGACGGCGACCGCGCCCTTGAAGTTGCGCGTTTCGGCCAGGTATTTGGCCGCGCCGAGCAGCATGGCGGTGTGCCCGTCATGGCCGCAGGCATGCATCTTTCCGGGTACGGTCGAGGCATAGGGCTTGCCCGTCGTCTCGGTCATCGGCAGGGCGTCCATGTCGGCGCGCAGGCCGATTGCCGGCCCGTCACCCAGGCGCCCGCGGATCAGGCCGACGACGCCCGTGCGCCCGATCCCGGTCACCACCTCGTCGACGCCGAAGCCCCGCAGCTTCTCGGCCACGAAGGATGCGGTCTCTTCCACGGCATAGAGCAAGCCGGGCCGGGAATGGATATGGCGGCGCCATTCCGTGACCTCGTCCTGGAGTTCGGCGGCACGGTTGAGAATAGGCATGGGTCGAGCGTCCTGTGGGTCGGTCACGGTGAAAGCCGCAAATGGCTTTGCCTTCACAGCGCCATATAGGTTAAATACCGGCACCCTGCGAGGCAATGCCAGAAATGGTTCGCCGTCCCTCGCCGGCCGGAAGACGGCGCGTGACCAAGTGCGCGACGCAAACCGGGGATTGCCGCGCTGCGGACCGATCGCCCGCCGCAATGCTGCTAAAATTCGAGGACTGATCGTGCATTTATCCGGAATGAAGACCTGTGGACGCGGTGCCGTCGTGGCGCTCCTGACTGCCCTGTCGGCTCTCGCCACCGCCGCCTCCGCCGAGGCCAATCCGCGCCTGGTGGTCGATATCAACTCGCTCAAGGTCTATGAGCAGCAGGATATCTTCCAACGCTGGTATCCCGCGTCGCTGACCAAGCTGATGACGGCCTATACCACGTTTCGCGCCATCAAGTCCGGCCAGCTGACGCTGGACTCGCCCGTGGTGATGACGAAGAACGCCGCGGCCGAGCCGCCGAGCAAGATGTTCTTCAAGCCCGGTTCGAAGATGACGCTCGACAGCGCCTTGAAGATGATGCTCATCAAATCGGCCAACGATATCGCGGTCGCCATTGGCGAGACGGTCGCCGGCTCCGAGCCGGCTTTTGTCGCGCAGATGAATGCCGAGGCCGCACGCATCGGCATGTCGAACTCGCATTTCGTCAATCCGAACGGGCTGCCGGCGCCGGGCCAATATACGACGGCGCGCGACCTTGCGGTTCTCGCCATCACCATCAAGCGCGAGTTTCCGCAATATGCGCCCTACTTCGCCTATGAAGGCTTCACGACGGGCAAGAAAAGCTACCCGAACTACAACATGCTGATCGGCCGTTTCGACGGGGCGGACGGCATGAAGACCGGCTTCATCTGCGCCTCGGGCTTCAACCAGGTCTCCTCCGCCACAAGGAACGGCCGCAGCGTCGTCTCCGTCGTGCTCGGTGCGGAGAGCCTGGGAGCCCGCGCCGACGAATCGGCGCGGCTGATGCAGATGGCGCTGACGGAAAACGGCGCGGCCAAGCCGAGCCTCGGCCAGATCGCCCCCTATGGCGAAACGCGGGATGTGACTGCGGATATCTCCAAGCAGATCTGCTCGGCCAGCGCCGCCAAGGTGCGCAGCGAGGGCCGCGACGAGGCCGGCCGCCAGAAGCTGCTGTCCCCCTTCATCCACGAGATCAACCGCCCGCTGCAGCTTGTCGAGGCTGGCCTGATCCCTGGGTCGGTTCCCGCGGCGGCCGATGCCGGCGGGCCGGCCGAAGGGCAGGGCGATCTCGCCAATATCCCGATCCCGCAGCCCAAGCCGGCGCTTTGACCCATGCCGCTCGCTGCCTTCGATCCCGTTCCCGTCTCGATCCTCACCGGCTTCCTTGGCGCCGGCAAGACGACGCTGCTCAATCGCCTGCTCCGCGATCCCGCACTGGCGGACACGGCCGTCATCATCAACGAGTTCGGCGATGTCTCGCTCGATCACCTGCTGGTCGAGTCGTCCAATGATGGCGTGATCGAGCTTTCCGACGGCTGCCTGTGCTGCACCGTGCGTGGCGAACTGGTCGATACGCTGGCGGATCTGATGGACCGCATGCAGACCGGGCGCATCCACCCCTTGAAACGCGTGGTGATCGAGACGACCGGCCTTGCCGATCCGGCGCCGGTCATGCAGTCGGTGATGGGCAATCCGATCGTTGCCCAGAGCTACTGCCTCGATGGCGTCGTCACCGTCGTCGATGCCGTGAACGGGCTTTCCACGCTCGATCATCATGAGGAAGCGGTCAAGCAGGTGGCGGTGGCCGACCGGCTCGTCATCAGCAAGGCTGGCCTTGCGAGCCCGGACACGCTCCTAAGCCTCAAGGGCCGCCTGGACGCCCTCAATCCCCGCGCGCCGCAGATCGATGGCGACCGGGAGGACGCGGCGCGAGGCACGCTGTTTGCGTGCGGCCTTTACGATGCCTCGACCAAGATCCCCGACGTCAGCCGCTGGCTGCAGGACGAGGACGAACAGGCAGATCATGGCCACCATCACGAGCATGATGATGATCACGATCATGCTGACCAACATGATCACGACCATGGCCATGCCGCCGCCGCACATGGCCACGGCCACCATCATCATCACCACGACGTGAACCGGCACGGCGCCGATATCCGCTCCTTCAGCATCGTTCACGACCGGCCGATCTCCGCCATGGCGCTCGACATGTTCATCGACCTGCTGCGCTCGGCCCATGGCGAAAAGCTCCTGCGCATGAAGGCAATCGTCTGCACGGCGGAGCAGCCGGAGCGGCCGCTGGTGCTGCATGGCGTCCAGCAGATCTTCCATCCACCGCAGCGCCTTGCCGCCTGGCCGGATCCGGCGGACCGCCGCACCCGCATGGTGATCATCACCAAGGGCCTTGCGGAAAGCTTCGTGCGCGACCTCTTCGACGCCTTCACCGGCACCCCCGCCATCGACCGCCCGGACCGCGCAGCCCTGGAAGACAATCCGCTCGCGGTGCCGGGGCTGAGGATCTAGGGTCGAAGATCTCTTTAGAAACGCGTCAGCAAGGCCTCGGTGCTTTTTGACGCAAGGCCATAGGCGCTTGCTGCTGCTATAGAGCCTTCCGAATTACAAACCGGTGCCCGTTTGACACTTTCGCCTGGCCTTCCAGCGCATGGCCCTCCTCCCGGCAGAAATGTGGGATGTCCAGGGTGGCGAGGGGGTCGGTGGTGAGGATGGTGAGGCGCGCGCCGGGAGGCAGGGTGGAGAGGCGCTTGCGGGTTCGCATGACGGGGAGGGGGCATTTCAGCCCCTTGAGGTCGTAGACCTCGCCTTCCTCGTCGCTCACGCGCCCTGTCCTACCAAAGCTTCCAGAAGGGCTTCTTGTCCGCTGTCGGCGGCTGGTCCAGCATCGCCTGGTCGGCGGTCGGCGCGGCCTGCGCGTCCGGGGCCGGCTGCGGCTGGCCGGGGAGCGGCTTCTTCTGCGCGCTCGCCACGGCCTTGGCTGCGGGTGGTGTCACCTTCACCTGCTGTGTTTCCACCGTCACCGGCAGAGATGTCGTCGGCGCGGTCGGCTGGGGGGCCGCTTCGGGATCGATCGTGGCGGTGGTCAGCGGCTGCTTCTTCTTGAAGAGGCTGGCGAAGAACCCATTGCCGGCATTCTCCGCAGCCGGGGCCTCGGCCTGAAGCACGGGGCGCGGCAGCGGGTTCTGTTGCGGCACCGGCACGGACTTGCCGCCGCGCGTGGTCTTCTCGAGGGCGGCCGTCTGGATCTCGATCGCCTTGCGCGCTTCTTCGAGCTCGGCGCGCCGCGCCTCCTGCTTCTCGAGGTCGGCGACCTTCATCAGCTTGCCGGCATCGAGCGAGGTGCCGGTGGGCGCATAGGCGAGCTCGCGGCCGGCCCGCTGTTTGGCGACGATCGCCTTGCGCTCGGCCTCCGTCGGCTCGTACCAGACGAGCCCGTCGAGCTTCTTCAGCGCCTTGCCATACTCTTCGTCATATTTCTTGTTGTAGCTCGCCAGGGCCATTTCCATGGCCGGCGGCGTGCTCATCGCCGGGCACTGGCCGGTGGGGTTCGGCTTGCCGTCGATCTGTTTGTTGAAGACGTATTTCTTCTCGCAGACCGCGAATTCCGGCGGCCTCTTGGTGATCTCGAACTGGTCGTAGCCTTCCTTCAGGTTCTTCCAGAACTCGAAATTCGGGCTATTGCGATGGCGCGCCATGTTCTCCGCCGTCATGCGGAACGGCAGTGCCTGCAGCTGGATGGTCTTCTGCCCGCCCTTGAAGGCGTCGCGCGCGAGCGCGAAGATCTCCTGCATCTGCTCGTCCGTCATCGAGTAACAGCCGGAGGACGAGCAGGCGCCGTGGATCATCAGATTGGTGCCGAACCGGCCATTGGCGCGGTCGAACTGGTTCGGAAAGCCGGTGTTGATCGCCAGGTAATAGGACGAATTGGGGTTCATCTGCCCCGGCGCCAGCGGATAATAACCCTCGGGCGCCTGGCGGTCGCCTTCCTTCACCTTGGGGCCGAGCTTGCCGGACCAAGCGCAGATCTTGTACTCGCGCAGCTTCTCGAAGCGGTTGGCGGAATTGGCCTTCCAGACCTCCAGCGCGCCTTCCTCCTTGAAGATGCGCAGCATGATCGGCGAGGTCTTCGCCATGTTCATGGCCTGCATCTTCTGGACGATCTTGCCCGACAGCTCGTAATTGACCTTGCTGGTCACCGTCTTCAGATTGACGTCGACACTGTCGACCATGGTCTCGCTGGCAGTGCAGCCGCTGAGCAGGGCGGCGATCGCGGCAGTGGCGGCAAGATGTGTCAGGCGCATCGGCATCAGCCCATCATCGAAAGATCGGACGCGGTTCTCCCCTAACGGGGATTGCCGCAAGAATCAATAAGCTGCGAGTGTTTACGAGTCCCTAACCATCCGGAGGCATCCGCCATGGCCGCGCCAGAAGGCGCGACGATTGCGGCGGCGATGGGGCGGGCTGCGCCTTAGAGCGAACGGCCGATGGCCAGATATTTCTCGCGCCGGCTGTTGCGCAGCTCGGTGCCCTTCAGGCCGGAAAGGTCTTTGAGAGCATCGGCGATCACCGAGCCGGTGCGCTCGATGACGGCGCCCGGATCGCGATGCGCGCCGCCGACCGGCTCCTCGATGATGCCGTCGACGATGCCGAAGCCCTTCAGGTCCTCGGCCGTGATCTTCATATTGGTGGCCGCTTCCTTGGCCCGGGTCGAATCCCGCCAGAGAATGGAAGCCGCACCTTCGGGCGAAATCACCGAATAGATCGCATGTTCCAGCATATAGACGCGGTTGCCGGTCGCAATCGCGATCGCGCCGCCCGAACCGCCTTCGCCGAGCACGACCGAAATGATCGGCACCTTGACGGCGAGGCACATTTCGGTCGAACGGGCGATGGCTTCCGCCTGGCCGCGTTCTTCGGCCCCAACGCCCGGATAGGCGCCGGCGGTGTCGATCAGCGTGATCAGCGGCAGGTTGAAGCGGTCCGCCATTTCCATGATGCGGATCGCCTTGCGGTAGCCTTCCGGCCGGGCGCTGCCGAAATTGTGCTTGATGCGCGACTTCGTGTCATTGCCCTTTTCCTGGCCGATCACGGCCACGGGCATGCCGCGGAAGCGGGCGAGGCCCGCCTGGATGGCCGCGTCCTCGGCAAACTTGCGGTCGCCGGCAAGCGGCGTGAATTCGGTAAACAGCCCCTCGGCATAGTCCTGGAAATGCGGACGCTGCGGATGGCGCGCGACCTGCGTCTTCTGCCAGGGAGACAGCTTGGAATAGATCTCGACCATGGCCTCGCGCGCGCGCGCTTCCAGGCGTTCGATCTCTTCGCTCGTGTCGATGCTCTCGTCCTCGGACGCGATCTTCTTGAGCTCGTGGATCTTGCCCTCGAGATCCGAGATCGGCTTTTCGAAATCGAGATAATGGTGCATCGGGTCGCTTCCGTTCGGTGGGCCGCACGGCCTCCGGGCTGGTCAGCCCTTCGGTCAGGGGGGTCTAATCCCGTTTTTTGGCCTGTTTTGCAAGGGGGTGGTGCGTTTGCACCAATTGGTGCAGCCGCTCCTCCAGCACATGAGTATAGATTTGCGTGGTCGAAATGTCGGAATGGCCAAGCAGTTCCTGCACCGCGCGCAGATCCGCACCATTGGCGAGCAGATGGCTGGCGAAGGCGTGCCGCAGCACATGCGGCGAGATGACGGCCGCGCGAATTCCCGCCCGCCCGGCCAGGGATTTCAGGTCACGGGCGAAAACCTGGCGCGGCAGATAGCCCGCCTCGGACGCTGCCGGAAACAGCCAGGGGCTTTCCTTGCCGGCCGGCTGTGCTGCCTGGAATGCGGCGAGTTTCGTGCCGTAGAGGTCGAGCGCCGCGATCGCCGTGCGCGACAGCGGCACCATGCGTTCCTTGTTGCCCTTGCCGCGGATCATCAGCATCCGTCCGTTGCGGGCGAGAACCGAGGCGGGCAGCGTCACGAGCTCGCTGACACGCATGCCGGTCGCATAGAGCATCTCGATCAGGACATGCATGCGCAGCGGCTCGATGCGATCCGGCTCTGCCTTCGCCTCTTCCTCGGCGCGGGCGAGCAGGCGCGTCACGTCGTCAAGGCTTAGGGTTTTCGGCAGGGCGCGGCCCTTCCTCGGCGCGTCCAGAATGCCGGTCGGATCATCGGCGCGCAGGCCTTCGGCATAGAGAAACTTGTAGAACTGGCGAAGCGCCGAGAGCCGTCGCGCCTGGCTCGAGGGCTTGAAGCCTTCCTCCGCAAGCATGGTCAGATAGGCACGCAGATCGTCCGAAGTGGCCTCTCCCGCCCGCACGCCGCGGCCTTTGAGAAAGGCCTGCGCGTCGGAGAGATCGCGGTGATAGGCGTTCAGCGTGTTGGCGGCCGCGCCACGTTCGGCGCTCATCATCTCCAGGAACGCCTCGAGATGGGCGGCGGACAGGTCCAGGCTCACGGACGGTTCATCCGCTCGGCCGGAATGCGCACCGTCACGTCCCGCTCCGTCGGCACCACGAAGGTGGCAAGCGCCAGCATCGTGCCATAGACGATCCCCGCAAGGACGAGGCAGATGAAGAGAAACCGGACAAGGGTGGGCATCGATCGCTCCTGGACATGCGGTGTCATATGGCGGCATGCGGCGTCGAGTGCAAGCACCGGCTTGCGCGCCGTACCCTGCCTCCCTTGACGCTTCATGCGCGATTGACGATAGGAAGGGGAAAAGGGGACGAAAAAGATAAACGATGAGTGACGTGGTCGAACCCGTGTCGGAGGCGCTGGTCCAGCAGGTGAAATCCGTGCTTGGAAAGCGCAACCTCGTCTTCGTCGGGCTGATGGGGGCCGGCAAGTCGGCCATCGGCCGGCTCACGGCCCAGACGCTCGGCATCCCCTTCGTCGATTCCGATCACGAGATCGAGCGTGTCTCGCGGATGACCATCGCCGAACTGTTCGCCCAATATGGCGAGCCGGAATTCCGGGCGCTTGAAACCCGCGTGATCCGGCGGCTGCTCACCTCCGGCGCGCGTGTCGTGTCGACGGGCGGGGGTGCCTATATCAACGAGGCCACCCGGCGGCAGATCCGCAAGAACGGCCTGTCGGTCTGGCTGAATGCCGATCTCGACGTCCTCTGGGAACGGGTCAACAAGCGCGACACTCGTCCGCTGTTGAAGACCGAAGACCCCAAGGGCACGCTGGCGCGCCTGATGGAGGCCCGCTACCCGATCTATGCCGAAGCCGATGTCAGCGTGCTCTCGCGCGACGTCAAGAAGGAGCGCATGGTGGAGGAGGTTCTCGAAGCCGTCGCCGCGCTGAAGAGGACCTGAGCATGACCGCCACGCCGTCTCCCGCCCGCACGATCCGTGTCGATCTCGGCGAGCGCGCCTATGACATTCTGATCGGGCCCGGCCTGATCGCCTCGGCGGCCGGCGAGATCGCCGCGCGGCTGAAGGGCCGACGCATGGCGGTGGTGACGGATGAACATGTCGCGCCGCTCTATCTCGAACCCTTCATGGCCGGGCTGGCCGCAGCCGGTATCGAAGCGGTCTCGACCATCCTGCCGGCCGGCGAGAAGACCAAGAGTTTCGAGCATCTGATCCCGGTCTGCGAAGCGATCATCCGCGCGCGCATCGAGCGCAACGATGCGGTGATTGCGCTGGGCGGCGGGGTGATCGGCGATCTCACCGGCTTTGCCGCCGGCATCGTGCGGCGCGGCTCCCGCTTCATCCAGGTGCCGACCTCGCTTCTGGCGCAGGTCGATAGCTCCGTCGGCGGCAAGACCGGCATCAACTCGCCGCAGGGCAAGAACCTGATCGGCGTCTTCCACCAGCCGGATCTGGTGCTCGCCGATACCGACGTGCTGGACACGCTCTCGCCGCGCGAATTTCGTGCCGGCTATGCCGAAGTCGCCAAATATGGGCTGATTGACCGCCCCGATTTCTTCGCCTGGCTGGAGGACAACTGGCAGGCGGTCTTTGCAGGCGGCGAGGCGCGGATCGAGGCCATCGCGGTGAGCTGCCAGGCCAAGGCCGATGTTGTGGCGGCGGACGAGCGGGAGAACGGCCGCCGGGCGCTCCTGAACCTCGGCCATACCTTCGGCCATGCCCTGGAAGCGGCAACGGCCTATGAGAGTGCCCGGCTCGTCCATGGCGAAGGGGTCTCGATCGGCATGGTGCTCGCGCACCAGTTTTCCGCCCGCATGAACCTCGCAAGCCCCGATGTCGCGGCCCTTGTCGAGTCGCATCTAAGGACCGTCGGCCTGCCGACCCGGCTTGGCGATATTCCGGGCGGACTGCCGCCGGCCGAGGTGCTGATGGATGCGATTGCCCAGGACAAGAAGGTGAAGGGCGGCAAGCTGACCTTCATCCTGACGCGCGGCCTCGGACAATCCTTCGTGGCCGACGATGTGCCGGCCTCCGCCGTGCTCGGCTTCCTGGAAGAGAAACTTTCGGCCTGAGATCAGGCTACCAGCGCGTCGCTTCGCCGGGCGCCGCCGCCTCGATCGCCAGCGCATGCAGCCCGGCGTCAAGTTCGCCCTGCAACACCGCATTGACCGCCCGGTGACGGGCCAGCCTCGAAAGGCCTGAAAAGCCATCGGCCACGATGCGAACTCGCATATGAGTTTCGCCCGTGCCGGTGACATCCGGCTGATGGCCGGCATGGCTGGCGCTTTCGTCGATCACGGCCAGGCGCTCGGGCGAGAAAGCCTCGCTCAGCTTTGCCTCGATACGCTCTCTGACTGACATCTTTCGGCCCGCTTCTTCTGGCTTGAGGGCAGACCGCCGCAAGGCGGTTCGCATCGGAGAAATCACCTCCTCAAAGCCACCAACATTCCGGTTTGTCAATTCTTGTTGTGGCCCTGCCCACGCCCCATAATGTGCCTCATGAAGCTCGATTCAAAATATTTCGATACGATCCGGACCAAGCGCCGCACGAGCGCCAAGCCAGAACGGATGGCGCCTGTCTGTCAGTGGGATGGCTGCGAGGAAAATGGCGCGCATCGCGCCCCGGTCGGCCGCAATGCCGAGAACGAGTACTTCATGTTCTGCTTCGAGCATGTGAAGGAGTACAACAAGGGCTACAACTACTTCTCCGGCCTCTCCGACACCGAGATCGCCCGCTACCAGAAGGAAGCCCTGACCGGCCATCGCCCGACCTGGACGATCGGCGTGAACAAGAGCGCGAAGAACGGCCCTGCCCAGTCTCAGACGCGCTCGGGCACCGCCGGCGCGCAGGCGCGGATGCGCGATCCCTTCGGCTTTGTCAGCGAAGCACGGGCCCGTGCGCCGAAGCAGGAGCCGCGCCAGCGCAAGCTGAAGACGCTGGAGGCCAAGGCCTTCGAAACCCTCGGCCTCCATGCCGATGCGACCCAGGCCGATATCAAGGCGGCCTACAAGGATCTCGTCAAGAAGCACCACCCGGATGCCAACGGCGGCGATCGCGGCTCGGAAGACCGATTTCGCGCGGTCATTCAGGCCTACCAATTGTTAAAGCAGGCCGGCTTCTGCTAGGAAGACACGATCCCGTTGCAATGCACACTGCGACCGCCGGAGTCGCGGTCCCCGGAGACATGATGAGCAAGGTAGACCTCGATATTTCCAATCTTCCCGATACGACCGTATCCGTCCGCGAGGTCTTCGGCATCGATACGGACCTGAAGGTCCCGGCCTATTCCAAGGGCGATGCCTATGTGCCCGACGCCGATCCGGATTATCTGTTCGATCGCGAAACGACGCTCGCCATCCTCGCCGGCTTTGCCCACAACCGTCGCGTCATGGTGTCGGGCTATCACGGCACCGGCAAGTCCACCCATATCGAGCAGGTCGCCGCCCGGTTGAACTGGCCCTGCGTGCGCATCAACCTCGACAGCCATGTCAGCCGCATCGATCTCGTCGGCAAGGATGCGATCGTCGTCAAGGACGGGCTGCAGGTCACCGAGTTCAAGGACGGCATCCTGCCCTGGGCCTATCAGCACAATGTGGCGCTGGTTTTCGATGAATATGATGCCGGCCGTCCGGACGTGATGTTCGTCATCCAGCGCGTGCTGGAATCGGCGGGCCGCCTGACGCTCCTCGACCAGAGCCGCGTCATCCGTCCGCACCCCGCCTTCCGCCTGTTCGCCACCGCCAACACGGTCGGCCTCGGCGACACGACCGGTCTCTACCACGGCACGCAGCAGATCAACCAGGCGCAGATGGACCGTTGGTCGATCGTCACCACGCTCAACTATCTGCCGCATGACAATGAGGTCGATATCGTCGCATCCAAGGTGAAGGGCTTCACCGAGAAGCGCGGGCGCGACACGGTGTCGAAGATGGTGCGCGTCGCCGATCTCACCCGCGCCGCCTTCATCAACGGTGACCTTTCGACCGTCATGAGCCCGCGAACGGTCATCACCTGGGCCGAGAACGCCCATATCTTCGGCGATATCGCCTTCGCCTTCCGCGTCACCTTCCTCAACAAGTGCGACGAGCTGGAGCGGGCGCTGGTGGCCGAGCATTATCAGCGCGCCTTCGGCGTGGAGCTGAAGGAGAGCGCCGCCAACATCGTTCTCGACGCGACGGCCTGATCGAATGGCAGGGCGCGGCGACAATTCACGGCCAAGACCCAGTGCAGTGGTGGATGTGGAACCCTTCCGCCGCGCGCTGACCGGCTGCATCCGCTCGATCGCCGGCGACCCGGAGGTCGAGGTGACCTTCGCCAACGAGCGCCCCGGCCTGACCGGCGAGCGCATGCGCCTGCCGGAGCTTTCCAAGCGGCCAACCCGGCAGGAGCTGTCGGTCACGCGCGGCATCGGCGATTCCATGGCGCTGCGCAAGGCGTGCCACGACGCCCGGGTCCACGCCACCATGTCGCCGCAGGGAACGGATGCGAGGGTGATCTTCGACGCGGTCGAACAGGCCCGCGTCGAATCGATCGGTGCGCTGCGCATGGACGGCGTCGGCGACAACATCGCCTCCATGCTCGAGGAAAAATATGCCAAGGCCAATTTCGGCGCGATCGACCGCCAGGCCGATGCGCCGATTGAAGAAGCCGTGGCCCTGATCGTGCGCGAGCGGCTGACCGGACGTGCGCCGCCGGCCTCCGCCGGCAAGGTGCTCGACCTCTGGCGGGACTTCATCGAGGAGAAGGCCGGGCAGGACATGGAAGGCCTCTCGGCGGCGGTCAACGACCAGCAGGCCTTCGCCCGCGTCGTGCGCAACATGCTCGCCTCCATGGATGTGGCCGAACGCTACGGCGAGGACGAGGCCGAGCCCGACGACGAGGAAAGCCAGACCGACGAAGACCAGCCGCGCAGCCAGGAGCAGGACGAGAGCACCTCGGAAGAGGATGCGGGCTCGGATGCAGCACCTTCGGAAGAAAATGAATCCGCCGAAGAGCAGATGGACGACGGCGAGATGGACGGCGCCGAGATCTCCGACGAGGAGATGTCGGACGAGGGCGAGGACGACAGCGAAACGCCCGGCGAGGTCAAGCGCCCGGCCCATCCCTTCGACGATTTCAACGAGAAGGTTGATTACGCGGTCTTCACCAGCGAATTCGACGAGACCATCGCCTCGGAGGACCTGTGCGACGAGGCGGAGCTCGACCGTCTGCGCGCCTTCCTCGACAAGCAGCTTGCCCATCTTCAGGGTGCGGTCGGCCGTCTCGCCAACCGGCTGCAGCGCCGGTTGATGGCGCAGCAGAACCGGTCCTGGGAATTCGACCTCGAAGAAGGCTATCTCGACCCGGCGCGCCTGCCGCGCCTGGTGATCGACCCCATGCAGCCGCTCTCCTTCAAGCGCGAGCGCGACACGAATTTCCGCGACACTGTCGTCACCCTTCTGATCGACAATTCCGGTTCCATGCGCGGTCGGCCGATCACCGTGGCGGCGACCTGCGCCGATATTCTGGCCCGCACGCTGGAGCGCTGCGGCGTCAAGGTCGAGATCCTGGGTTTCACCACCAAGGCCTGGAAGGGCGGGCAGAGCCGCGAGCGCTGGCTCGCCAACGGCAAGCCGCAACTGCCGGGCCGCCTTAACGATCTGCGCCACATCATCTACAAGTCGGCCGATGCGCCCTGGCGCCGCGCCCGTCGCAATCTCGGCCTGATGATGCGCGAGGGACTGCTGAAGGAAAACATCGACGGGGAAGCACTCATCTGGGCGCACAACCGGCTGCTTGCTCGCTCCGAGCAGCGGCGGATCCTGATGATGATCTCGGACGGTGCGCCGGTCGACGATTCGACGCTGTCGGTCAATCCGGGCAACTATCTGGAGCGGCATCTGCGCGCGGTGATCGAGCAGATCGAGACGCGCTCTCCGGTGGAGCTTCTGGCGATCGGCATCGGACACGACGTGACGCGCTATTACCGGCGTGCCGTCACCATCGTCGATGCCGACGAACTGGCCGGCGCGATGACCGAGCAGCTCGCCTCGCTGTTCGACGACGAGAGCAAGCGTCGCATGCCCCGCAGCGCCCGGCGCGCCGGCTGATCACGTGATCGCCCCGCGCATGAGGCCCTTGCTGGCCGCCTTGATGACCCTGTGCCTGGCCGGTCCTCTTGCCGCCCAGGAGGCCGCGCCGATTCGCAGCACGCAGATCCGCAGCTTCAAACATGGTTCCGCCCAGACCGTGTTCGGCAAGACCGAGTTTATCGGCGGCATCGCCATGTCGTCGAGCAACGCCTTGTTCGGTGCCTTCTCCTCCATCCGCTTCCGGCCCGATCGCACCCATTTCGTCGGCATCCTCGATACCGGCCACTGGATCGAGGGACGGGTCACGCGGGATGAGGCGGGAAAGCTGGCGGGTGTCGAGGATGTGACAATCACCTCGATGCGCGATGCCTCCGGTCGCACGGAGAAGGTCAAGCACCGGATGGACGCCGAAGGATTGGCGCTGCGCGATGGCCAGGCGCTGGTCAGCTTCGAGCGCTTTGCCCGCGTCGACGCCTATCCCGACCCCGGCTTTGCGACGGCGCGGCCCCTGCGCAGCCTGCCCATGCTCATCCCGCCCGGTCTGCTGAGAGACAATCGCGGGCTGGAAACGGTTGCCGTCTCGCCAAAAACCGGCCCGTTGAAGGGATCGCCCGTCATCGTGGCGGAGCTCTCCTTCGACAAGCAGAACCACCTTCTTGCTGCTGTTCTCGAGGGCCCGCGCCGCGGTCGCTTCGCGGTCGTGCAGCACGACCCCTTTGCGGTGACGGATGGCGCCTTCCTGCCGAACGGCGATCTGTTGCTTTTGGAACGCCGCTTCTCCTTCGCCGCAGGGCTCGGCATGCAGATCCGCCGCATCAAGGGTGAGAGCATCGCGCCCGACGCTGTCGTCGATGGAGACGTTATTCTCACTGCCGATCTCGGCTACCAGATCGACAATATGGAAGGGCTGGATGTCGTCGTGCAGCCCGATGGCGAGATCCGGATCATCATCGTCTCCGACGACAATCACTCGATCCTCGAGCGCAACCTGATGCTCGAATTCAGGCTGCTGCCGGACTGAAAAAAGCCCCTCCGCCGGTGAACTGACCCCATTAAGTTGGACACAACTTTTCGGGGTCAGTTCACGCTGGCGAAGGGGCCTTTGAACGGCTTGCCTCGAAGGCTTAGTCGAGAACGCGGACGACCGTATAGCTCTTCGGATCGACGATCACGCGGCGGTCGTTGACGACCGTGTAGGCATAGGCCGGATCTTCCGGGATCTGCTGCAGCACGACCGTCTGCGGAAGCGGCTTGCCGACGACGACTTCCTGCTCGACGACGACCGGCTCGGCGGGCATCGGGGCCTGCTGCACATAGGTGACGACGCGTTCCGGCGGCGGATCGATGGCCGTGCCGGCTACGGCGCCCACGGCACCGCCGACAACGGCGCCCACCGGGCCGCCCACGATCGCGCCGGTCACGGCGCCGCCGGCGGTGCCGGTGACGGTGCCGTTCTGCGCATAGGCAGCGCTGCCGAGGTTGAGCGACAGAAGGGCAGCCGAGGCGAGGATGATCTTACGGGTCATGATACGGGTCCTTTCCTTGTCTTACGGACACGGAAATGACCAGACCTGCATTTGGTTCCGAGGTGGGCAGCCCGGACCCTTCGTTTGAACAGGTCGAAAGGCCGTTCCGGACTAACCCTGCGCGCTGGCCTTCACGCCCGGCATGGGCTTGATCACTGCCATCAGCGCCCCGTAGGGCAGCAGCATGACAAGCCCGACGAGGATCTTGACGCTGAGGTCACCCAGGGCCCAGGAGATCCAGCGCGGCGCCTCGGTTGCGAGCAAGCCGAAGAGCGGCGCCGATTCCAGAGCGAAGGGGTCGTTGGGGCCAAAGACGACGAAGGCCGGCGCGAAGGCGATCGAGAAGAAGATCAGCGTATCGAGGGCCGAGCCGATCAGCGAGCCGACCAGCGGCGCGCGCCACCAGCCCTGGGTCCGCAACCGGTTGAAGAGCGTGATGTCGAGAAGCTGGCCGAGCAGAAAGGCCGTTCCGGAAGCGATGGCCAGACGCGGTGTCGCCAGCATGACCGAAAGCACGACGGCCACCGCGAAACCGCAGAACACGACGCGCCGCGCGATGCGAGGCCCGAACTGCCGGTTGGTCAGATCCGTGACGAGGAAGGCGACCGGATAGCTGAACGCGCCCCAGGTCAGAAGATCTCCGAGCTGCAGCGGGCCAATGGCGCCGGGCAGGGGATATTGGACGAGAATATTGGAGGCGACGACCACCAGGGTCATCAGAACGACGTAGAGCGCGAAAGTCCGTTGCTTCAGCATTTTTTTATCCTGGGTGATGCCACCAGTTGGAGTGGAGAAGCCGCGAAGCGTGTCGTCCTCGCGGCGGCGAAATCCCATGAAAAAGCCCGCCGGAGGCGGGCCTTCATCGAAAGCGTTCAAGCCAGGCTTGAGCCTAAGCTCAAGCAGCTCAGGCTGCAACGGCCGTTTCAGCCGACTTCTTGACGATCTGGCGGCGCAGCAGGCGGGCGCGCATCGACAGTTCGGTCTCGTCAGCCTTCAGCAGGAAGGCATCGAGGCCGCCGCGATGCTCGACCGAACGAAGGGCCGATGCCGAAACGCGCAGACGGAAACGCTGGCCGAGAGCATCCGAAATCAGCGTGACGCTGCACAGGTTCGGCAGGAAGCGGCGCTTGGTCTTGTTGTTGGCGTGGCTGACATTGTTGCCCGACTGGACGCCCTTGCCGGTCAGTTCGCAAACACGGGACATGGAATCACCTATCGTTGTACTTGCCAGCGTTCAATGCAGTTGCGGGCCACAAGCCCAGGCACCATTCCCACCGGCCATGATTGGAAAGTTGCGGTTCTATAGTCAGACGGGCTCGCCGCGTCAAGCCGCAGAGCGTATTTTCGCGCGTCCCATGCCACGCTGCCGGGGATAAACAGGGTGAACGAAGCATCTGCGCCGGGGAGCCGGGCGTAGAATTGCCTCATTGGCACCCTATCTGCAATCCTCCTTCTTCCCCCTTCTCGACGGAAAGGTCTCGCGCATGGCGTGGCGTGTCGGTTCTGCGGCCCTTCTGGCCCTGTCTCTTTCGCTGTCGGCGCCCGCGGCTTCGCGCGCGGCCGAGGCTGAACACCAAACGGATTATACGATCTCGCTCGCCGGCCTGCCGATCGCCCGGGCCTCGTTCCACACTGTCTTTACCGACGATCGCTATTCGATCTCCGGCAAGCTCAGCTCGGCCGGCCTCGCCGATATCCTGTCCTCGACCTCCGGCCAGACCTCGGTCTCGGGCGTCATCGAGCCGGACAAGCTTTCGGCGACCGATTATTCGGTGCGCTACAAGAGCGGCAAGAAGGCGCGCGCGATCGATGTTTCCTTCGCCGATGGCAATGTCACCTCCGCGACGCTGCGTCCCGAGCGGCGCACGCCGAAGAACTGGGTGCCGGTGACCAAGGCGGATATGCGCAATGTCGTCGATCCGCTCTCCGGCCTGATCTTCCCGGCCGATGCCAAGGTCTGCCCGAAGACGCTGCCGGTGTTCGACGGCGAATCGCGGATGGACTTCAAGCTGTCGGCCAAGGGCAGCAAGCCGTTCAAGACCGACGGTTTCTCCGGTGACGTCATCGTCTGCGGCGTCAAGTTCGTGCCGCGCTCCGGCTACAAGAAGGGCCGCTCGGATGTCGAATATCTGAAGAAGCTCGACACGATGGAGATCTGGTTTGCCAAGGCTGAGGCGGGGAATGTATACGCTCCGGTCTATGTGCGCGTTCCCACGAAATATGGTCCGGTGACCGTCTGGGCCACGCGGTTCAAGGGTGACGTACGGAGTTAAGGCGCATGACGGTTCGGGCCACGCTGATCGGTTTTACCGCGATCCTGATGTGGGCCCTGCTGGCGCTTTTCACCGCCGCCTCGGGCAAGATGCCGCCGTTCCAGCTCTCCGCCCTCTGCTTTGCGATCGGAAGCCTGCCGGGGCTCGGGGTGCTCTTGCTGAGGCCCGAGCGCCTGGCGCTGCTGCGCCAGCCGGCCAAGGTCTGGATCGTCGGCATTGCCGGGCTGTTCGGCTACCACTTCCTGTATTTCACGGCGTTGCGCAACGCGCCGGCCGTGGAGGCCGGGCTCATTGCCTATCTCTGGCCGCTGCTGATCGTCGTCGGCTCGGCGCTGCTGCCGGGTGAGCGGCTGGCCTGGCATCATGTCGTCGGCGCGCTTGCCGGCCTCGCCGGGACGGCGCTGATCGTGGCGCGCAAGGGCGTCGACTTCGACAGCGCCTATGCGCTTGGCTACGGCGCGGCGCTCGCCTGCGCCTTCACCTGGTCCGGCTACTCCCTCATGACCCGCCGCTTCGAGGCGGTCTCGACCGATGTCGTCACCGGCTTCTGCCTTGCCACCTCCGTTCTGTCGCTGCTCTGCCACCTGGCGCTCGAACAGACCGTCTGGCCGCAGGGGCCGAGCGAGTGGCTGGCTGTCCTCGGTCTCGGCCTGCTGCCGGTCGGCGCGGCCTTCTATGCCTGGGATTTCGGCGTCAAGAACGGCAATATCCAGCTGCTCGGCGTCGCCAGCTATTCCGCGCCGGTGCTTTCGACGCTGATGCTTGTCCTCTTCGGCTTTGCAGAACCCTCTCTCGCCATCGGGCTTGCCTGCCTGCTCGTCACCGGCGGGGCGGTGCTCGCCTCGAAGGACGTGATCCTGAAACGCTCCGCCGCGCCGGAAGCCGCGCAATAGCTGGGAGCGCCCCGCTTGGTCGCGCTCAGCCGGCAGGTGTCCAGCCGGGAGGTGCCATCTCGAAGGCGGCAAACTCGAATCCCGGCGCGACCGTGCAGCCGACAAGCGTAAAGGCGCCGCGGCTCTCTGCCGATTGCCAGACATCCGCAGGCACCACGGCCTGCGGGCGTTGGCCGGCAACGAGATCCGGTCCAAGCACGGTCTCCCTGACCGCCCCGCCTTCGGCCGCCCCGCCGTCGACCGACATGCGCAGCACCAGCGGATCGCCGGCATAGAAGTGCCAGACTTCGGCAGCATCGCGCACGCGGTGCCAGTGGGAGCGCTCGCCGGCGCGCAAGAGATAATAGATGGCGGTCGAGTGGCCGCGCGCGCCGCCGGCCGTATCCCGGAAGGTCTGGCGATAGTAGCCCCCTTCCGGATGCGGTTCGAGCTGCAGCGTTTCGATGATCTCGTCGGCCGTCATCAAAACGCGTCCTTGCGCCGCCGGATTTCGGCAAAGACCTCGGCATCGCCGGCGTCTTCGAGGCCAAGCCCGGCGCGGATCTTCGTGTCACGGGCGCGCAGGAACGGATTGGTGCGCTTCTCGAGCCCGATCGTCGTCGGCGCCGTGAACCCACCGCGCTCTCGCACCTCCTCGATCTGCCGCACCCGGGCCTGCAATTCGGCATTTTGCGGGTCGATGGTCACGGCGAACCGGGCGTTGGAGAGCGTGTATTCGTGGCCGAAATAGACCAGCGTCTCGTCGGGCAGCTCCATGAGCTTCGACAGCGATGTCCACATGTCGAGCGGGGTTCCCTCGAACAGCCGCCCGCAGCCGAGCGCAAACAGCGTATCGGCGGCAAACAGCAGGTGGTCTTCCGGCAGATGATAGCAGATGTGACCGGCCGTATGGCCCGGCGTGCCGATGACATGCACCGGCCGCCCCGCGAAGGTGAAATCGCCGCCGTCGCCGATCGTCAGATCGATGCCGGGAATCCGTGCCGCCTCCAGCGCCGGACCGATGATCTGCGCATCGAAGCGCGCCTTGAGCGGCAGGTTGGCGTCCACATGGTCGGCATGGTGGTGGGTGGTGAAGATATGGGTCAGCGTCCAGCCTCGGCGCTCCAGCGCGGCGAGGATCGGCGCCTCTTCCGGCGCATCGATCGAGGCGGTTGCCCCGCTCAGCTCATCATGGATGAGCACGCCGAAATTGTCGGAGCGGCAGGCAAAGAGCTCGATGGTAAAGGCAGGCATGAAGCGGGTTCCTGAGGTGGACGCGGGAAAGGTGACGAAAAGGCGAGGGGAAGTCCAGCGGGACCTCCTGCGCCCGTAACGTCGCGGCGCTCCAATTTGTGCCGTGGAGAGTTTTCTTTCGGCCCGACCCGATCTACCCTTGCCGACCATGCACGCCGATATCGTCGACCTTCGCCAGTTCTATCATTCGCTTCTGGGGCGCAGCGCCGAGCAGGCGATCACCATGGCGATCGCCGCCGTCTGGGCGCGGCTGCCGGAAGAGCGGCTGGTCGGCCTCGGCTATGCCGTGCCCTATCTCGAGCGCTTCAAGGCCGATACGGAGCGCACCTTTGCCTTCATGCCGGCAGGGCAGGGGGCAGTGAACTGGCCGGTGGCAGAGCTTTCCGCCACGGCGCTGATCTTCGACGAGGAGCTGCCGCTGCCTGATTCGTCGATCGATCGGGTACTGATGGTCCATTCGCTGGAATTTGCCGAAAACCCGCGCGAGACGATGAAGGAGCTCTGGCGCGTGCTGGCGCCCGGCGGCCGGCTCGTCATCGTCGTGCCCAATCGGCAGGGGGTGTGGGCGCGGATGGAGCATACGCCCTTCGGCTCCGGCCGGCCCTATTCGCGCGGCCAGCTGACGGCCCTCTTGCGGGAAACCAATTTCACGCCCGGGGCTTCGGCGGAGGCGCTGTTCTTCCCGCCTTCGAGCAGCAAGACCATTCTGAAGCTCGGCCGCGGCTTCGAGCGCATCGGCCGCTCGCTCTGGCCGCTCTTTTCCGGCGTGATCGTCGTGGAGGCGCAGAAGCGGCTCTATCAGGGCCTGCCGGTCGCCGCGCGGGCCTCGCGCCGCGTCTTCGTGCCGGTGCTGGCGCCCCAGGGCGTGCCGACGACGCGCGACGGGGCCGGGCCGCGGTGATTCGCCGCCGAGGCTAGGCATGGGCGGGCTCGACAAGCGGGCAGCCGGCCGGTAATGGCTCTGCCATTGCTTGTTCCGACCGCATCGTCTTCTTCGCAGAAAGCACGCCCATGAGCTCCGCGACCACCCACCCGATCCCGCGCCCCGGCATTCTCGACATCGCCGCCTATGTGCCCGGCAAGGAGACCGCGCCGGGGGTGGAGAAGGTCTACAAGCTGTCTTCGAACGAGACCCCGCTCGGGGCAAGCCCCAAGGCGCTCGCCGCCTTCCAGGCCGCTGCCGCAAGCCTCGAGCGCTATCCGGACGGGCAGGCGCATGAGCTGCGCGCGGCGATCGCCGAAGTCTATGGCCTGAATGCCGCCAATATTCTCTGCGGCAATGGTTCGGACGAGCTGCTCGGCCTGCTCGCCCATGTCTATCTGGGTCCGGGTGACGAAGCGATCATCACCGAGCACGGCTTCCTCGTCTACAAGATCCAGATCATGGCGGCCGGCGCCACGCCGGTCACGGTGAAGGAAGTCGATTGCCGCGTGGATGTCGATGCCATTCTCGCCGCCGTCACCGAGAAGACGAAGATGGTCTTTCTCGCCAATCCGGCCAACCCGACCGGCACCTTCGTGCCCGTCGCCGATGTCCGCCGCCTGCATGCCGGCCTGCCGAAATCGGTCGTGCTGGTGCTCGATGCGGCCTATGCCGAATATGTCCGCCGCAACGACTACGAGGCTGGCATCGAGCTTGTCTCCTCCAATGACAATGTGGTGATGACCCGCACCTTCTCGAAGATCTACGGCCTTGCTGCCTTGCGCATCGGCTGGGTTTACGGACCGCTGGCCATCATCGATGCGCTGAACCGGGTACGTGGGCCCTTCAACCTCAACGCCCCGGCCATTGCAGCCGGCGCGGCGGCCGTGCGGGATCGCGCCTTCACCGCCGAGGCGGTCGACTTCAACGCGCATTGGCTCGACCGGCTGACCGACGCCCTGTCGGCGCTCGGCCTGCGGGTCACGCCCTCGGTCGCCAATTTCGTGCTCATCCATTTCCCGGACATCGACGGCAAGCGGGCGGCCGAGGCGGACGAGTTCCTGTCGCGCCGCGGCTATATTCTGCGGGCGGTGCGGGGCTACGGGTTCCCCAATGCGCTGCGCCTGTCGATCGGCACGCCCGAGGCCAATGACGGCGTGGTGGCCGCGCTGACCGACTTCATGCGGGCGTAAGGCGAGATGGCGCAGCTTTTCGATCGTATCGCCCTGATCGGCATCGGCCTGATCGGCTCCTCCATCGCCCGCGAGATCCGCGACAAGCAGCTTTCCGGCCATGTCACCATCTCGACCCGCAGCGCCGAAACGCTGAAGCGCGCCGAGGCGCTCAGCCTCGGGGACAGCTATGTCCTGTCCCCGGCCGAGGCCGTGGCCGGCGCAGATCTTGTCATCGTGTCCGTGCCTGTCGGCGCTTCGGCCGCCGTGGCGCAGGCGATTGCTCCGCATCTCAAGGCCGGCGCCATCGTGACCGACGTCGGCTCGACCAAGGGGTCGGTGATCGCCCAGATGGCGCCGCATCTGCCGGAGACGGTGCATTTCATCCCCGGTCACCCGATCGCGGGGACGGAATATTCCGGCCCGGATGCCGGCTTCATCGGTCTCTTCAAGGGGCGCTGGTGCATCCTGACGCCGCTTCCCGGCACGGACGAGGCCGCCAAGGCCCAGCTTCGGGCGTTCTGGGAAAGCCTGGGGTCGAATGTCGAGGAGATGGATCCGGACCATCACGACAAGGTCCTCGCCATCGTTTCGCATCTCCCGCACATCATCGCCTACAATATCGTCGGCACGGCGGATGATCTGGAAACGGTGACGGAGTCGGAAGTGATCAAATACTCCGCCTCGGGGTTCCGCGATTTCACTCGTCTGGCCGCCTCCGATCCCACCATGTGGCGCGACGTCTGCCTGCACAACAAGGACGCGATCCTGGAAATGCTCGCACGCTTTTCGGAAGACCTCGCCTATCTGCAGCGGGCGATCCGCTGGGGCGATGGCGAGAAGCTGTTCGACCTCTTCACCCGCACCCGCGCGATTCGCCGATCCATCATTCAGGCCGGGCAGGATACGGACCAGGCCGACTTCGGCCGGCATGCGCTGGACGGCAAGGGGTGATCGTCAGAGCGTCGGCAACACACCGATCGGGATGAAGGCGAGGAAGGCCGTGCCGTCGCGCACGTTCAGCGTCACGCTGGCATCCTTGGCGCCGGCCGCAAGCGCGGTCAGCATGTTGGCGGTGTTGTCGATCGTGTCTTCATCCTCGGGAAAGGCGGCTGCAAGGGTCCGCCGCCAGCCTTCGACATCACGCATCGACAGCTTGAAGGCCCCCGAGATCAGCCCATCCTCGCTGACGGTGAAGGGGCCGGATGCGGTGGTGACCAGCCCATTGCCGAAATCGAGGGTAAGGTTGCGCACCTCGCCGCTGGCACCGCGCAACGCGGCGGCCCGCAGGCGGCCGAGGCCCAGCATGTCGGCCCGGTCCTTGACGGTCAGATCCACCGCGCTGTCGAGCGGCGGCAGCAGGCTCGGTCCGTCGGCGGGCTTCAGGTCGAAGCGGGTGAGCGTCGCGGCCGCATCGAGATCCGGTCCGTTGCGGCGCAGATGCAGCTCGCCATGGGCGGCGGAAAAGGCCAGCCGCTCGCCGATCGAGCCCAGCACCAGCGTGCCTGACGGATCGTCCGCACTGATCGACGAGCGGTTGAGACTGGAAAACCCGGCATCGATGCTGGCCTGCAGCCGCGACCATACGGCCGAGAGGCCAAAATCCGGCGAGACCCGCATCTCTGCCGGTCCGTCGAGTTCGATGACCGCGCGGCCCGGCCAATAGACCTGCGCGGCGGAGCGCAGCGCGCCGAAGGAAGCCGAGGCCGCATTGCCCCGGTCGTCCAGCCGCAGCGAATCGCAGAACAGCCCGATGCGGAACGGGAAACCGCGCACGGCCATGTCGTCGCATTCCAGCGTGCGTGCCGAGCCGCTGCGCCCGGCAAGAAAGGCCGAAAGCCGGGTCTCGATCTGATAGGCGGCGAGAAACCAGACGCCGGTATAGACAGCGAGAAAGACGAGGATGCCGATCGCCAGACGCTTGATCTTCACGCGTGCGGCAGTGGGCGTGGCTGACGACATTCAGGATCGACCTTCGGGTTGGGCCGTCGATGCGGCATGCGGACGGGAGGGCGCGCCTCGGCGCCGCGCCAGCGGACGCAAGGGCCCGCTCAGTCAGAAGCGACCATTTAGGCCATGATTGGCCGGCCGTCCAACCCTCCGAGGTGGAGAGCGGCGCGGGATTTGCGGCGGAACTCGCACCAAAGCGGGAGAGAAGCGATCAACCCGTGCAATTCGGCCCTTGTCTGGCCACCCCGCCTTGCTTCAACACTGCGTGAGACGATGATTCTGCGCGGCGGTTCTGCGCCGGATCGCAACGAGGAGGATGAATGCAGGTGGCAGGCGAGGCTGTCGATCTTGAGGGCGGCGATCTCTGGGTGTTTGGCTATGGATCGCTGATGTGGAACCCGGGCTTTGCCCATACCTCCAGCATGGCCGCCATGACCTATGGCTATCGTCGGGCGCTGTGCGTGCGCTCCTATGTCCATCGCGGCACGGAGGCTGCGCCGGGGCTGGTGCTCGGGCTTGATCGGGGCGGTTCCTGCCGCGGCATGGCCTTCGAGGTGGCGGCCTCGGATCGGGCGTCCGTGATCGCCTATCTGCGCGAGCGGGAGCTGGTGACCCATGTCTACAAGGAGCGCCTGCTGCCGTTGATGCTGGCCGACGGGCGGCGGGTGTCAGCGCTGGGCTATGTGATCGACCGGGCCCATGTCCAATATGCCGGAGCGTTGAAGGCCGACGAGGCAGCGCTGATCGTGGCGCATGCGCGCGGCCGCTCCGGCGAGAACGTCGATTATGTGATGAACACGCTCGAGCATCTGCGCGCCATGAAGATCCGCGATCACTGGCTGGAAGAGGTCGGGCGCGGTGTGAAAAGGCTTCTCGCCCGCACGTCGCACCCGGCCGAGGCGTGAACTTTCGCCTCAGGCAGCGGCCTGCATTGCGCGCAGCTTCTCCGCCGCTTCAGGCGGCACGGGGAGGTGCGGATTGTCGCGCAGGGTTTCGACGAGCAGCTGGTCGCTGGCGGTCTCGGTCGTATCGATCAGCCGGGCCAGGAATGCGTCGGCATCGAGCCCCGGCGGGATCGGCGGCAGGATCCGCACCTTGAAATGGCCGGGATAGCGGCGCAGCGAGCGCCGCGGCCAGAACAGACCCGGATGCATGACCACCGGCACCACAGGCACCTGCAGATCGCGATAGAGCCGGGCGATGCCGTATTTGTAGTCCGGCGCAGCGCCCGGCGGCTTGCGCGTGCCTTCGGGGTAGATGATGAGCTGGCGGCCGGTCGCCATTTCCTGCTTGGTCCGCTCCATCACTGCCGCCATCGCCCGGCCGCGGGCGGCGCGGTCCACCGGCACCATGCGCTGCTTGGCCACGTACCAGCCGAAGAGCGGGATGCGCATCAGCTCCTTCTTCAGGATGAAGAAGGGGTCGGACAGCCAGGGCAGCAGCGCATAGACATCCCAGAAGGACTGGTGCTTGGGTGAAAGGATATAGACGCCGTCGGCCGGCAGGTTCTCAAGCCCCTCGATCTCGAAGGTCGTCCCGACCAGCACCCGCATCAGGGCATGATTGGTCTTGGCCCAGGTTTTCGGAACGATCCAGGACGCCTTGCGCGGCATGAGAAAATAGACGGGCGTCAACACGATCATCTGCAGGATCAGGTTGGCGTAGAAGACGACGTTGAAGAGGGCCGAACGGAGGGGGACCATGAGCGAGCTTCCGAGGAGCGGGTGAAGGCTGCCTACACGATCCTTCGCGCCGCGAAAACCCCGCTTGGCCAGTGCCCGCTCAGTCGGCCGCAGCCGGGCCGTCGACCGTGCGCAGGCCGCTGGCGCTATGGGCGCCGAGCGCATCCCGCGCGGTGGCGACGCTGAATTTTGCAAATTCCAAAAGGATTGCCTTCAACACCATCGGGTTGCGCAACCAGTTCGTGCTCTTCAGGTCGGAATTGACGACGGGATAGGCGATGAAGCTGATGCCCGGATTGGCGCGGCGCAGCTCCAGCAGGCTGCGCGGCATGTGGTAATTGTTGGTGACCACCAGAATGGTCTGGTAGCCATTGCTGCGGATCCAGCCCGCCGTCTCATTGGCATTGCCGATCGTGTCGATCGCGTCGCGGCCAAGATCGACGCAGCACTGGAACAGGTCGGGCGGGCTCTGCGTGTTGCGGCGGATCTGGGTGCTGGTCGTGCTCGGATGGACGCCGGAGATGAGCAGCCGGCCGCCCGCGCCGGATTTCAGGAGATCCACGGCCTGGTCGATCCGCTGGAAGCCGCCGGTCAGAACGACGATCGCATCGGCCTTTGGATCCTGCGGTGGCTGCAGCGAGGCCACCTGGTCGGCAAAATAGAGGAAGGCGATCAGCGTGAGGCCCGCCATGAACAGCAGCAGATAGAAGATTGCACGCACGGCCTGGCGGACGCGGCCCACATGGCGCCGCGCCAGCGGACGGCGCAGGCCGTCCTCGTCCATTCCCGTGCGCTCCGTCGTCTGGTTCGCCATCAGTGCTCGTCTCGGGCCGGCTTCGGCCCCGTCAGTCCGCGACGCTCGTTCGCCGGCGCACCCATGCGTTCGGCGGGCCCTCTGTTAGCGGGCGATTGCGGCAAGGAGGGGAACGGCGCCGGTCTCATGTCAGGAATTCTGCGAAAACTCCGCCCGAGCCGGATCGGAGCGGAGAAGGTCGATTTCGTAGATCGTCCGCATGACGGTGAATCGCGCGGTCAGCGTTGTCAGCAGGGCGATGACGATCATGATGAAGGCGATGCCGACATAGCCGAGCGCGCCGATGGTGAAGGTGCCGAAAAGTGCGGTCGCCTGGTCGCTTTCGGGCGTCGCCAGGGACCGGCTCTGCCACCAGCCTGCTGCCGCAAAGCAGAGGGCGGCCAGCAGACCGCCGGCCCCTGCACCCTTCAAACTGATGCGCAGGAAATGCTTTTGAAACTCGTTGGCGACGAAACCGGCCTCCGCACCGACGAAATGCAGCACCTCGACAATATGGCGGTTGCCGGAGAGCGTGCCGCGCGTGGCGAAGACCACGGTCAGGACCATGGCCGAGAAGACCAGGATGAGGACACCGGTGCCGATCAGCGAGGTCGTCCGCGCCATGGCCACCAGCCGGTCCACCCAGGTCCGGTGATCGTCGAGCGATGCCTGCGGGATCTTCTCCGTCAGCGCCGTGCGCATGGCGGCAAAATCCGGCGGGTTGGTCTCGTCGATGGTGACGACGACGAGGCGCGGCACCGGCAGCTCGTCGAGATCCAGCCCCTCGCCGAGCCAGGGCTCAAGCAGGCGGGCCGTCGCCTCGCGATCGACGATGGCGCCGTCGACCGTGCCGTCGAAGGTCAGCGCCACGCGGCGCGCCTCCGCCAGGGCGGCATCGATATCGAGCCCCTCGTCAGGCCTGATCTGGATCGTCACCTCGCGCGAGATTTCGCTCTGCCAGCTCTGCGCGGTGGCGCGCACCATGGAGACGGCACCGAGCGTCAGGCAGGCAAGGAAGGACATGATGGCGATGACCAGCATCAGCGCCTGGCCGGAGACGTTCACCGGCGGGACGATCGGCCCTGTGGGCCGCACGCGCAGCGGCGGTCGGCGGGCCTCGCCGGCGGGCGGGGCTTTGGCCTGCGGCGTGGCCGGTCGGCGGAGGGAGGAGCGGGCCTCAGTCATAGATATCGAGCCGCCCTTCGGTGAGAATCATCCGGCGGGCCTCCACCTGGTCCATCAGCGACAGATCATGCGTGGCGATGACGACGGCGGTGCCGAGCCGGTTCAGTTCCATGAACAGCGTCAGCAGGCGCCGGGCCATCGGCGGATCGACATTGCCGGTCGGTTCGTCGGCGAGGAGGATCTCCGGGCGGTCGATCAGCGCGCGCGCAATGGCCGCCCGCTGCTTCTCACCGCCGGAGAGCACAGGCGGCAGGACGTTGATCCGCTCCCCGAGCCCGACCCAGCCGAGCAGCTCCAGCACGTCGGCACGGTAGGAGGATTCCTCCTTGCCGCGCACCCTGAGCGGCAGCGCCACGTTCTCATAGGTCGTCAGATGGTCGAGCAGGCGAAAATCCTGGAACACGATCCCCACCCGGCGACGCAGCATGGGAAGTTCGTCGCGCGGGATCGAGGTGATGTTGCGGTCGAACATGCGGATCAGACCGCGTGTCGGCTTCAGCGACAGAAACAGGAGGCGCAGCAGCGTCGTCTTGCCGGCGCCGGAGGGGCCGGTCAGAAACTGGAAGGACCGGCGCGGAATGTCGAACGTCAGGTCGCGGAGGATCTCCGGTCCCATCCCATAGCGCAATCCGACATTTTCAAAATGGATCAAAGGCCTGCCCGCCTCGAGAAGCATCAGAGCGGCCGGGCGGCCGCGCGTCTCCAACATGGTTAAACACCGGTTAATTTTCCATGAAAAAGCGCCGCTTTCAGGGCTCGCCTCCGCGCAGCACGGCTTCCTGCCTCACGCGCACCATGCTTTGCTTGCCGCAAAAGGAGTGTCCATGGCCGAATCACCCATCATTCTCACCGTGCCGCTGTTTTCGGACCTGTGCAATCTCGGCTTCCGTCTCAGGCGCCAGGTCTTCATTGCCGAGCAGCGCGTGCCTGCGGACGAGGAGTTCGACGCGCTGGATCTTACTGCGCACCATCTGGTGGCGGTGCTCGATGGCTCGGTCTGCGGTGTGCTGCGGGTGCTGGCGGACACCGATCCGATCAAGATCGGCCGGGTCGCCGTGGCGCAGGAGGCACGCGGCCGCGGTGTCGGCGCCGCGCTGATGCGCCGAGTCCTGTCAGATTTCGAGACGCTGGCGGCCGGCCGGTTCGAGCTCTCTGCCCAGGCCGACAAGACAGGGTTCTACGAAGGCTTCGGCTTCGAGACGATCGGAGAGCCCTATCTTGACTGCGGTATCCCGCATCGGACGATGCGCAGAGGCATGCCGGGTCCGCGCGGTTAAGGATTCGTTAACCCTGTTTCCCCTAGGCTTCGTGTTCTGTTTTGCGTGTCACCACCGATGATCCGTAGGGAGAGCAAGGGTTGAACGCATCCACGCATCGCGGCTTCACACCGAGCGCCGCCGACCTTCTGCCGCCGGAAGGCCGGCGCGGCCCGCGGCCCGCGCAACGCACTGCGTCGCGACGGCTGGACGTGGTCGATGCCGTCTTCGAAACCGTGCCGGGTGCCAGGCGCGCCGCCGCATCGGCAAAGGCTTCCCCGCCTCTCGGGCGGGGCCCGGCCAAGGCATCCATGCTGCTGCAGACGCTGGAGCGGGCGCTGACCCTTCTCTCGCTCCGCAGCTTCGTTGCGCTGACCGGCACGTTGTGTCTGGTGGCCTTCCTGCTGGGCGGCCAGGTATCGGCCGGTCCTGCGCCGACGCTGCGGGTCGAGGATGTCGAAGCCCGGCTCTCCGACATGAACGGCATGCGGGTCGTCTCGGTCTATGGCGCGGTGGTCAACGGCTCCGGCGAAACCCGCCGCGTGCCCGCAATCACGGTCGAGCTCACAGGTCCCTCCGGGCTGATGCGCGTCCAGGGGCAACTGGCCGGGATCGGCCCTTTGGCACCCGGCGAGAGCCGGCGGTTTACCGCGCGTCTTCCGCATTCCGGCGGGTCCTTGCCGCAGGTCGAGGTTTCCTTCGCGCCCACGGGTGCGTCCGCGCGCTGACTGTGCTAACGGCAGGTCTCACCGCATCGCCGCTTGTCCGGCCGGTGCGCCTTCGCCGTCTCTTTCCGGAGAAACCGTTGCCATGCCCGTCGTCCGTGGAAAAACCATCGAACCGCTGTTCACTGCTGAAGTCATCGCGCAGCGGAATCGGGAAATGGCGGAGACGATCGCCCGCGGCAGCAACGACGACCTGCTCGTCATCTCGGTGCTCAAGGGCTCCTTCATCTTCGCAGCCGATCTCATCCGCGCCATGCACGACGCCGGGCTCGCGCCCGAGGTCGAGTTCATCACCCTGTCGAGCTACGGCACGGGCACGGTCTCGCGCGGGGTCAAGATCATCAAGGATATCGACAGCAATGTCGCCGGTCGCGACGTTCTGCTGATCGACGACATCCTCGAATCCGGGCGCACCCTGCGTTTTGCCC
Organism: Rhizobium sp. CC-YZS058; assembly: GCF_034720595.1. NCBI lineage: Bacteria > Pseudomonadati > Pseudomonadota > Alphaproteobacteria > Hyphomicrobiales > Rhizobiaceae > Rhizobium > Rhizobium sp. CC-YZS058. Next base: position 715,734 of record NZ_JAYESJ010000001.1, read on the forward strand.
GCGATCTCATGCTGGAACGCGGCGCCAAGTCCGTCTCCATCGCCGTGCTTCTCGACAAGAAGGTCAAACGCGAGGTGGATTTCGAAGCCGACCACATCGGCTTCGAATGCCCCGACCACTTCGTCGTCGGCTACGGCATGGACGTGGCCTATGCGTTTCGAGAGTTGCCGTTTGTGGGGGTGGTGGTTGGGGAGTGAGAATTGTAGTGATCAGTGATCAGTGATCAGTGATTAGTTTTTAGTTTTGGTAGTTAGTGATTGGCAAGGCTTGACGGCGGTTGTGCGGCTGGCAGCCTGCTCACTGCTCACTGCTCACTGCTCACTGCTCACTGCTCACTGCTCACTGCTCACTGCACCCCCTTTTACCTTTTCCCAACGAAACTCTGATCATGTCCTGCCCGAACGGCCGCGTTGCGGCGTGCGGGCAAGGAGGCCATGATGGCGAGAATTCTGGTGACGGAAGACGAGGATTCGCTCCGGCGCTTCGTGGCGCGGGCGCTGCAGATGGACGGACACGAGGTGGCGCAGGCTGCCGACGGGGCCGATGGCCTGGCCCAGCTCCAGGAAGGGCCCTTCGATCTCCTGCTGTCGGATATCCGTATGCCGGTCATGGACGGCATCGCGCTCGCCCACCAGGCCGCCGACGCCTTTCCCGCCCTGAAGATTCTTCTGATGACCGGCTATGCCGAGCAGCGGGAACGGGCGGATGACCTCGCCGGCAAGATCGTCGACGTCGTCTCCAAGCCCTTCAGCCTCCCGGATATTCGCCGCGCTGTGGCAACCGCGCTGGCGGCGTAAGGGCCGGGCTCCCCCGATTGGGCCGCTTATCGCGCGGCGGCCGAGACCCCCTCTGGCCTGCCTGCCCCCATAAGGGAGGGAGAACGTGGGCGACTGCTCGGACACGACAAGCCATCGCGCGGAATTCTTCTAGTTAAAGCGCAAGGTCAGCGCGCCTCTGCCTCCATCTCAGCAGCACTTGGCCCAATGGCTGGGCGATCGCGCGCCTCTTGGTCTCTCCCCCCTTGTGTGGGAGATGGGCGGCGGGCCAGAGGGGGTCTTTCCTTGGCGCTCACGGCATATCGAGCAGGCGTTCCAGATATTGCCGTTCGAGCTCGGGTGAGCTGTTGGTGCCGAGGCGGCGGCGGATTTCTTCGAGGATCTGGCGGGCGCGCTGCGTGTCGATCTCGTCCGGCACCTTGACCTGATCGCCGAAGTCCGGGCCGACATTCTGCTGGCGACGGCCAAGCGGGTCGCGGCCGTTCTGGCCATATTGCGGCACGCCCTGGCCGGGTCCTTGCCCTGGGCCCTGGCCTTGCCCCATCTGGTTCATCATCTCCTGCGCGCCCTCACGCAGCGCCTGCAGCGCGCGTCCCTGGCTGCCGACCGCCTGGTCGCCCTGGCCCTGGCCGAGCTGGCCGGTCGCGCCGCGCATTTCCTTGCCGGCCTCGCCAAAACCCTTACCGGGCTTGGCGCCCATGCCTTCCAGACCCTTCTGCAGCTCGCTCAGCTGCTGTTCCAGCTGTTTCTGGCGGCTCTGCAGGTCCTTGAGCGCCTGGCGGAGTTCTTCTTCCGTCATCTGCTGCATCGGATCATTGGCATCTGCCTGGTCCTGCGGCTGGCTCTGGCCCGGCTCCTGCGGCATCGGCTGGTCGAACAGGGGGTCGGTGCCGAGCGGGTCGCCGCGTTGCATCCGGTCGCGCAGCGCCTGGTCGGTGCGGAAGGTTTCTTCCATCAGCTTCTGCTGCTGCTGCATCAGCTCGCCCAGCTTGTCCATCTGCTGGCGCATGGCGCTGTTGTCCTGGCCGTTCTGCATCTGCGGCTGGCGGCCGGCCTGGAGATTGTTCATCATCCGCTGCATCTCGGACAGCATCTGGCGCGCCTGGTCCTTCGAGCCCGATTTCGCCAGGTTTTCGATCTGGTCCATCATCTTCTGCAGGTCGCGGCTGGTCAGGCTGTTTTCGGGTGCCTGGCGCTGCGCCATTTGCGGGTTCTTCATCGCCTGCTCGGCCAGCGCCTGCATAAAGGCCTGCATGGCGTCGCGCAGCTCCTTCATCAACTTGGAAATTTCCTCGTCCGATGCATTGCGCTCCAGCGCGTCGGACAGCTTCTGCTGCGCGTCGCGAAGCTGCTTTTCGGCAAGCGACAGATTGCCGTCCTCGATGCCGAGCGCGATTTCCCAGAGGTAGTCGGCCGTTCCACGCAGCATGTCGTCGCCGCGCGCCGTCTCCATCCGGCCCTTGGCCGATTGCAGCAGCAGGTAGTGCGTCAGGTTCGGAATATTCTCTTCCGGCCGAAGCGTGATCGCCTCGTTCAGCTCGATCGCCCGATCGACGCGGTTCGCGTCGAGCGCAAAGACCTGGCGCTCCTCGGCTACCGCTCCGGCCAGAGGCTCGAAGAAGCGGCGGGCGGGGAGGATCATCTCCTGCGGCTGGCTGCGGCCCTCCTGACCGGCGGCATCGCGGGCGACCAGCGTGATCCGGACGCGCTTGCCGGCCAACGGATGTTCAGAAAGATTGCGGCTGGCGACGGCCTTTGCGTCCTTGGCGTTGCGGCGCGGCAGATCCAGCCGGTATTCCGGCGCGGGATAGAGCGGCCGGGCATCGGCGGCCGGAGTGTCGATGGGCACGATCTCGGCAAAGGCCTCAGTCAGTCCGTAGTCGTCCTTGGCGATGAAGGGGACTTCAAGCGCCGCATTGACCGTGGCACGCGGGCCGCCGTCAAAGGCGATCTCCGGCACGGCATCCGGGATCACGGCAAAGTGCCAGCGCTCGGTGCCGACCGTCAGCGTGCCGTCCCGGGTGATCTTGGCGAGGTGCGTCGTGGCCTTTCCGGGCGCCGTCGCCGTTTGCTCGCTGGGCGCGGCAGCAGGTTCGCCGCTCACGTCCTTTGGCGCGCTTGCCTTTCCGTCCGCTTCGCTCTTGGCGTCTTCGACCGGTATTTCGACCGCTGCCGCATCGCCATCGGCCTGGTAGGAGACGGCTGTCGGTGCTGCGCCGCCGGTGATGCGCACGGTCAGGTCGCTGAATTGGGGAACGCGCAGAGCGCTGCCCTGCATGTCCTCGCCGGCCGTATTCGGACGCGCGGTCAGAAAGAGCGGCGCACGGCCAGTATAGCCGGGCGGCGTGACCCAGGCATCGATCCGCACATCCGGTCCAAGGGGGCCAGCGGCAACCGGCAGATGGACCGCATCGGAAATCAGGCCGGCGCGGTTGGAATAGGAATAGGCGAAAGCGACCGCCACCAGAAGAACGGGAACGGCGCGCAGACCCTGCCTGTCGAAGCGGGCGATATCCGGCTGCGGGACGCCGGTTCGCAGGCTCTCGATCGTCCGGGCCATGCGCGCCTGGTGTTCGGCCCACAGCGCCGCGCCGAAGGCGCCATCGGTGGCCGGACGATCCTGCTGCACGCCAATGGCCTGATGGGGCAGCGCATTGCGTGCCTCCAGCATTCGGTCCGCCTCCTCGCGCGCCGGCAGACGGAGGCGGAACAGCGGGATCAGCGCCGCCAGGAACGCCAGTCCGAACAGCGACAGCAAGGCAGCATGGGCAGCGAAGGGAAGAAGGCGGAACAGGCCGAACCAGGCCGCGGAGAGAAAGAGCAACAGCACCGAAACCGGCAGCAGCAGCCGCGGGGCTATCCGCTCGGCGATCAGGATCAGACACGCAGCAGTGCGTTTGGCGGCCAGGCTTCGGGCCAGGCTCTCGCTCATCGCGCCCGATGTGCGGTCATCGCCCTGTCGTGCCTGCCGTTGCCGATCCGTCATGCATCATCCCTTCAACGGCCATAGCCTTCACCGGCTCGACCAGGATCGAGGATACCATCCTTTGTGGCGAAGACGAGGGCGAGAACGCAATCGTGATTGCGGCTGATCAGTCGAACCAGTCCGGCAGGGAGTCGAGGCCGATCAGGTCCTCGATCGTCTTTCGCGGGCGGATGACGTGGAAACGGTCGCCCTTCACCAGCACTTCCGGCACCAGAAGCCGCGAATTGTAGGTTCCGGCCTGCACCGCGCCATAAGCGCCCGCGGTGCTGACGGAGAACAGATCGCCCGGCTTCGGCATGGCCATTTCGCGGTCGAGCGCCAGATAGTCGCCGGTTTCGCAGACGGGGCCGACGATATCGGCGGTGATTCGCGGCGCGTTCGCGGCCTGGATCCTTACCGGCCGGATCTCGTGATAGGCGTCGTAGAGTGTCGGGCGGATCAGATCGTTCATAGCGGCATCGACGATGACGAAGGTCTTCGAGCCGCCATCCTTGACGTAGATGACCTCGGTCACAAGCACGCCGGCATTGCCGACGATCAACCGCCCCGGCTCCATGACGATCCGGCAGTTGAGGCCGCTCAGCTGGGTCTTGACGATGGCCGCATAGGCATCGGGCAGCGGCGGCGGCTGGTTGTCGTCCTTGTAGGGCACGCCGAGACCGCCGCCGACATCGACATGCTCGATCTCGTGGCCGTCGGCACGCAGGGTTTCCACCAGCGTCTTCAAGAGCCGGAAGGCGTCGTCGAAGGGCTGCAGCTCGGTGATCTGGCTGCCGATATGCATATCGATGCCCGTTACCTGGATGCCGGGCAGGGTGGCGGCATGGGCATAGACCGCGCGGGCGCGTTCGTAGGCGATGCCGAACTTGTTTTCCTTCTTGCCGGTCGAAATCTTGGCATGCGTGCGGGCATCGACGTCCGGATTGATGCGGAAGGACACCGGCGCGCGCATGTTCAGCCGCACGGCGCGGGCATTCAGCACTTCGAGCTCCGGCTCGGACTCGACGTTGAAACAGTAGATGCCGGCTTCGAGCGCCATGTCCATCTCGCCCGCCGTCTTGCCGACACCGGAGAACATGATGCGCGATGCGGGAATGCCGGCGGCCAGCGCGCGCGCCAGCTCGCCGCCCGAGACGACGTCGATGCCGGCGCCGAGCCGACCGAGCGTCTTCAGCACTGCCTGGTTGGAATTGGCCTTCATCGCATAGCAGACCAGCGAATCCACTTCGGCGAAGGCGCTGGCGAAGACCTGGTAATGCCGCTCGAGCGTTGCGGTCGAATAGCAGTAGAAGGGCGTGCCCACGGCGCGCGCAATGTCGAGAAGCGAAACATCCTCGGCATGGAGAACGCCATCACGATAATCGAAGTGGTTCACGGCAGCTTCTGCTCCTCGGTCCGGCCGGAACGCGGGCCCTTGCCCTGTACCGGATCGGCATGAATGTCTTGGGTCTTGCCATTCCGGCAACGTGCAATTCGGCATCGGCGCTTCGCGCGGTCCGTTCCTCCGCGGGTGCTAGAGCAGCGGATCCAGGAAGAAGCGCCGCTCCGGCACGGTCTTGTTGGTGTCGTTGCCCTTCTGGTTCACAGCGGCGGCCGGCGTGCTCGGCGGATCGAGATCGCCCTTGCGGCCGCAGCCGGACAGCGCGAGCGTCAGAGCGGCGGCAAGAAGCGCCGTTGCGCCGAGAGAGGAAAGCCGGGGGCGCTGGGGCCGGGAGGGCATGAGGATCGTCCTTGAACGAGCGGGTCGGAACTGCCGCCGGGACCAGGCCGGTGGCAAGGAATACGGAGGCTTATACTGGATCAGTTGCGCGCGCGCCACCAGGCGATCTGCCGGCGGACTTCCGAAGGCGCCGTCCCGCCATAGGAGGTACGGCTCGCGACCGAGGCCTCGACGCTCAGAACATCGAAGATGCCGGCGGTGATCCCCGGGTGGAGCGTCTGCAGCTCGTCCAGCGACAGGCTTGCCAGATCGCAGCCCTTGGCTTCCGCCATGGCGACCGCGCGGCCCGTGACGTGATGGGCATCGCGGAAGGGCAGGCCGGCTTCGCGGACCAGCCAGTCGGCAAGGTCGGTGGCGGTCGAATAGCCCGAGCCGGCGGCGGCCTTCATGCGGTCGGTCGCGACGTGCAAGTCGCGCACCATGCCGGTCATGGCGGCCAGCGCCAGTTCCAGGCTTTCGGCGGCATCGAAGACCTGTTCCTTGTCTTCCTGCATGTCCTTGGAATAGGCGAGCGGCAGGCCCTTCATCACGGTCAGGAGCGCAATGAGCGAGCCGTTGATGCGGCCCGTCTTGGCGCGGACCAGCTCGGCCGCATCCGGGTTCTTCTTCTGCGGCATGATGGAAGAGCCGGTCGAGAAGGCATCGGACAGCCGGACGAAGCCGAATTGCGGCGTCGACCAGATGACGATCTCTTCCGCCAGGCGCGAAAGATGCACGGCGGTGATGGCGGCGATCGACAGGAACTCCAGGGCGAAGTCGCGATCGGAGACCGTATCGATCGAATTGCGGGTCGGCTCGCGGAAGCCGAGTGCCGCAGCCGTCATGTGGCGGTCGATCGCAAAGCCGGTGCCGGCGAGAGCGGCGGCGCCGATCGGGCTTTCGTCCAGATGCTCCATGGCGTGGCGGACGCGCTGGCGGTCACGACCGAACATTTCGACATAGGCCATGCAGTGATGGCCGAAGGTGACCGGCTGGGCGGTCTGGAGATGGGTAAAGCCCGGCATGACCGTATCGGCATGTTCTTCCGCCCGGTCGAGGAAAGCGGCGATGAGGCCGCTCAGCGCCGTTTCGGTGCGCTGCAGCTCTTCCTTGACCCACAGGCGGAAATCGAGGGCCACCTGGTCGTTGCGCGAGCGGGCCGTGTGCAGGCGGCCGGCAGCGGGACCGATCAGGGCCGCCAGCCGCGATTCGACATTCATGTGAATGTCTTCGAGCCGCCGGGAGAATTCGAAGCTGCCGGCCTCGATCTCGCTTTGGATGGTCGTCAGGCCGTCGACGATGGCTTGCCTGTCCGCCTGCGAGATGATGCCCTGTGCGGCCAGCATGGTGGCATGCGCGATCGAGCCGCGAATATCCTGGGCATAGAGCTTCTTGTCGAAGTCGATCGAGGCGTTTATCTCCTCCATCACCGCGGCGGGACCGGAGGCGAAGCGGCCGCCCCACATCGCGTTCGAGGTCTTCGACTCGGTTGACTGCTCCGCCATTTCTCTTGCCCGCCTTGAAATTGCCCGGCTGGGGAAAGACCCCTGGCGGGAGGATCACATGGACCCGACATGATGGACCCGACATGACAGAAAAGACCACGCGCCGTTCCACCGTCGGATTGCTCTCGGTCGCCGCGCTTCTGGGCGTGCTGGCCGGAGCGGCAGGGGTATACGTGATGGAAAGCCGGTCTGGCAATGGCGCCGCCACGCAAACGGCCGATGCCGGCCAGTGCGCCGCGTCGAAGGACCGGATCGCGCGCCTGACCCCACTGATGAAGGGCCAGGCGGCGGCCATGGCGCCGGTCGACCCGCCCCGCCGCCTCGACCAGCTGACCTTCAAGGATGGCAGCGGCGCCGAGCGGCGCATCGCGGATTTTGCCGGACGGAGCGTGCTGCTCAACCTGTGGGCCACATGGTGCGTGCCGTGCCGGGAGGAAATGCCGGCCCTGGACGCGCTGGAGAAGGCCGAAGGCAACGACCGGTTCGAGGTCGTGGCGGTCAATATCGATACGGGCGGCGACGAGAAGCCGCGGGCCTTCCTGTCCGAAACTGGCGTGTCCGCGCTCAAACCCTATCGCGATTCCTCGATGGGCATCTTCAATGCCTTGAAGCGCGAGGGCCTCGCCTTCGGCCTGCCCGTGACCCTGCTGATCGACGATCAGGGCTGCCTGCTCTCCGCCATGAACGGCCCGGCAAGCTGGGACAGTGCCGATGGCCGGGCTCTGGTGACGGCGGTGCGCGATGGCGGGCCGGCAAGCCCCTAACCGAGAACGACGGCAGTGCAGGCCTTTCGCGCTTAGCGCGTGGGCACCGGGGTTTCTCCGCGATAGTCGTAGAAGCCGCGGCCGGATTTGCGGCCGAGCCAGCCGGCTTCGACATATTTGACCAGGAGCGGGCAGGGGCGATACTTCGAGTCGGCCAGCCCGTCATGCAGCACCTGCATGATCGAAAGGCAGGTATCGAGGCCGATGAAATCGGCCAGCTGCAGCGGACCCATCGGGTGGTTGGCGCCGAGCTTCATCGCCGTATCGATCGCGTCGACACTGCCGACACCTTCGTAGAGCGTATAGATCGCCTCGTTGATCATCGGCAGGAGGATGCGGTTGACGATGAAGGCCGGAAAGTCCTCCGCCACGGTGATCGTCTTGTCGAGCGTCGAGACGAAGGCCTTGGCGGTAGAGAAGGTTTCCTCCTCCGTGGCGATGCCGCGCACCAGTTCGACCAGCTTCATCACCGGGACCGGGTTCATGAAGTGGATGCCCATGAAGCGTTCCGGCCGGTCCGTGGCGGAGGCAAGACGGGTGATGGAGAGCGAGGACGTGTTGGTGGCGAGGATGGTTTCCGCCTTCAGCACCGGACAGATCTGGCCATAGATCCGGCGCTTGACCGTCTCGTCTTCCGTCGCAGCTTCGATGACGAGGTCGGCAGGGGAAAGATCGTTCAGGTCGACCGAGCCCTTGATCAGGGCGAGCGCCTTCTTGCGGTCCTCGTCGGTCAGCTTGCCGGACGCGACCTGGCGCGCCATGTTGCCGTTGATCGTCGCCAGCCCGGTCTCGATCCGTTCGGGCGAGACATCATAGATATGCACCCGGTACCCGGCCATTGCCGAAACCTGTGCAATGCCGCAGCCCATCTGTCCGGCGCCGACTACTCCGACATTCTTGATCATCAGACGGTCTTTTCCTCGTCGCGTTGGCTCGAAAGAGTTCCGGCCCTGGCCGGTGGGGAAGTGATAGAGGCTCGCCTTCGGTATTTCCAGTCTATTCGGCTCTTGGCGGCCTGCAAGCGGGGAGAGGCACGGCCGCGTCCGTGTCGGTCAGCGTCCGGCCTGCAATTCGAGGAAATCCGGCTGTTTGATCTGCCGCACCTCGACCTCGTAGGTGCCCATCGGCATGCCGTCGATCACCACATCCTCGACCGTGATGGTCATGATGCTGAACTCGCCGCTTTCCAGGTGAACGGCGGCCACGTGCTCGGCGAGACGGTTGGCACTGTCCTCCACCTCGGCGGGCACCAGGCGATAAGGCGTGAAACGGGGATGGTGCATGAAACACTCCGGGCGGGCGGACGAAGCCGGCACGGGCCGTGCTCCTCGGGTCCGGATCATTTTGCGGGATAAGCGGCGGCTGCACAAGCGGGGAAGCGGATGACGAGGCGCGGCGGGACTATAGGGGTCCTAAATCCTCCGTCTTCACGTCCGAGCCATCGGCAGTCCGTGGCGCAGGGCGCTATACGAGCGGACTGCTGCGGCTGTCCTCGCTGCGGTTCAGGACGTCGGCGATGTCCTCGGCATCTTCCCGCGCAAGGCCGACCAGATCACGCCCGTCCGAGGCGGCGGGCAGGCCGGTTTGTTCGTCGATGACGGCAAAGCGGTCGCCATGCTGGCGGCGAACGGCGTAGCGGGTCTCCATGCGCAAGTCCCTCCATCCAGAGACCGTCTCGGCCAGCCGGCCGTTCGGGCCGTCACCCGCCGAGACGGGCGAGAGCGGGCAAAACCACGATAGCCAATGCCAGACCGAAACCATCCTGGTCTTATCACGGTGTCGACGGATCATGCGCCATGATGAAACAGACAGCCGCTGCCGTCACGTCCAAAAATGCCGGAGGACGTGACGGAAGAGCGCCGTCATTCCTGCTCAGTCGCGATTGGCGGTGACCGGCGGCGGCATGTGGCCGCGATGATGGGTGGGGTTCGTCCCCGGCTCGCCTTCCACCGGCGCTTCCTCTGCCTTGCTGCCGGGGCCAAGCGGCAGGGGCGGCTTGGGGCTGACGGTCGAGTCGGTCTCAGGCGCAGAGGCCGGCTGGGGCTGGCGCTCGACATCGACCGCCGAAGGCGTCGTCTGGTTGCCGCTGCCGAAACCGGCGTTCTGCGCGAGATCGGAATTGCTGGCGTCGCTCATGGCTTTCTCCTGTATTTGACAGGAAAACCCATTGCAGGCTGGCTGGTTCCAGCAGGGTCGGCAAAGGCGAGGGGAGAGCGTGCCATAGGCCTGCTGGTGCCCCATGCCGGGGTCGAACCAGCACTCCTTTCGGAACTCGATTTTGAGTCGAGCGCGTCTACCAATTCCGCCAATGGGGCACGGAGGCAGCGGGAGAGATGTATACGAAGGGTCAAAAGCGGGTCAACGGCATTTTGGTCACCCGCGCCCACAAAAGCCATCCCTGCATGGCTTCCATGCGCTGCGGGTGATTTACAGCGCCGTTCGCGCAGCCTAGAAAACGCCGTGGCCGGTTCCGGCCGCCTCATCTCCCGCCCATTCCTCCTAGAGCAAGACAAGGGTTCCCGTATGCTGCGTCGCCTGTACGACTGGACCATGTCGCTTGCCGCCCGCAAATCCGCGGAAGTCTGGCTGGCGATCATCGCATTCGTCGAGAGCTCGATCTTCCTTGTTCCCGCCGACGTGCTGTTCCTGCCGATGGCGCTGGCGCGGCCGCAGCGCGCTTGGCGCTATGCGCTGATCGCGACCGTCGCCTCCGTCCTCGGGGGCATTGCCGGCTGGTATCTCGGCCATTACGCCTATGAGGCCATCGCCAAGCCGATCCTCGCCTTCTACGGCAAGCTGGAAGCCTTCGAGCAGCTCAAGAATTCGGTCGGCTACGAGACGCTGGTGTTGCTGCTCGTCACCTCCGGTCTGGCGCATCTGCCGCCGATCAAGGTGGTGACGATCCTGTCCGGCGCCGCCAACATCAATCTCGGCCTGTTCATCGTCTCCGCGATCATTGCGCGCGGGGCGCGGTTCTATCTTATCGCCTGGCTCCTGAAGCGCTATGGTGAAGACATCCGCCATTTCATCGAGAAGCGTCTCGGTCTGCTGGCGGGCATCGTGGCGGCCGTGCTGATCGTGATTTTCGTCGGCTACCGCCTGTTCATCTGACAGGATTGCGCAGACCAGAGCCCATGACCCTTCCATCCTCGTCCGCCGGCTTTTCGGCCCGCCGTTCGCCGGCCCTCCTCTATGCCACGCTCGTCACGCTCGGCATGGCGGTCACCGTCGGCATCGCGCTCGGATTCGAGCATCTCGGCGGTTACATCCCGTGCGCGCTCTGCCTCATGCAGCGCGAGCCCTATTATTTCGGCATTCCGGTCGGCCTGCTGGCCATGCTCAGCGCCGCCTTCGGCATGCCGCGTTGGCTGACGCGGCTGCTGCTTCTCGTCATCGTGGTGATGATGCTCGTCGGCGGTGGCATCGGCGTCTATCACGCCGGAGCGGAATGGGGCTTTTGGGAAGGGCCTGCCAGCTGCTCCACCACGGCGCAGGGCATTTCCTCCAATGTCGGCGATCTGCTCGGCGATCTCGACAGCAAGCACGGGCCCTCCTGCACCAGCGCCGCATTGCGGGTGCTGGGGCTCTCCTTCGCGGGATGGAACGTTCTGGCTAGCCTGGGGCTCGCCGCCATCGCTGCGATCGGGATCGCAAAGGCCCGGTAAAGCGGGCCTTCGGTTGCTTTTCCGCGCGTCCCTGCCGCCCGCTCAGGGCTGCAATTCGACATCCCAGTAGAGATAGTCCATCCAGCTTTCATGCAGGAAGTTCGGCGGGAAAAGGCGGCCGTTGTTGTGCAGGTCCTGCACGGTCGGGTGATACGGCTTCTGATGCGGGAACATGCCGGCCTGTCGAGGCATCTTGCCGCCCTTGCGCAGATTGCAGGGCGAGCAGGCGGCCACGACGTTTTCCCATGTGGTCTGCCCGCCGCAGCAGCGCGGGATCACATGATCGAAGGTCAGGTCGTCCGTCGAGCCGCAATACTGGCATTCGAAACGGTCGCGCAGGAAGACGTTGAAGCGCGTGAAGGCCGGATGCCGCGACGGCTGCACATAGCTCTTGAGACAGACGACGCTCGGCAGCTTCATCGAGAAGCTGGGAGAGGAAACCTGATGCTCGTACTCGGCCAGGATGACGACACGGTCAAGAAAAACGGCCTTGATCGCGTCCTGCCAGGACCAGAGCGACAAGGGGTAATAACTCAGCGGCCTGTAGTCGGCGTTCAGCACGAGCGCCGGGAGAGCCTGAGGTGAGACTGCAATCGTCAAGTACGTGGACTCCTGATCGATTCGGCATCTGCCCTTCTATATTAGGCGTGTTACGTCAAGATTGTGAAGCCCGAACCCGAAGCGCGCAAAAGATTCATTGCATTGGCTTTTTGGCCCCGCTTGAGAGGCTGGAAACCGCCGGCTGCGGGGCGCCGCTGCGCCGCATGCCGACCGCATAATAGGCCCAGAAAAGCCGTGCCGCGACACTTCGCCACGGTGCCCAGTCTTCCGCAAGCACTGCCATGGCTTTCCGGTCCGGGCGCGCGGTGAGCGCAAGAGCATGCGCCACCGCCGCCTGCAGGGCGACGTCTCCGGACGGAAAGATGTCGGCATGCCCGGCGCAGGAGAGCAGATAGACCTCTGCGGTCCAGGGGCCGATGCCGGGCAGCGCACACAGGCGCTCGACGGCGGCAGGCGCATCCAGCATGCATAGAGCAACGAGATCGATCCGCTCGGCGAGCACGGCCTCGGCCAGGCCCGCGAGCGTCAGCCTCTTGGCTCGGGACAGGCCATCCGCCCGAAACTCCGCCTCGCTCGACTGCGCCACGGCCATCGCCGTAACCTCGCTCATCCGGGCTTCCATCCGCGCCCAGATCGCCGCCGCGCTGGCCTTGGAGATCATCTGTGAGACGATGATCGAGGCAAGACCGGCAAAGCCCGGCGAGGTCCGGCGGAGAGGGATCGGGCCCGCCTCGGAGAGAACGGCCGCAAGGCGCGGGTCTTTCCGCAGCAAGGCACGCAGACCGGTCTCCACGTCGGCATCCGTTTGGATCAGCTGCATGCGCCAAACCTGTCCGCAGCCCGGTGCATCGATGCGGTGCGCTTGAGAGTCATGATGCCTCGAACAGAGTGAGGGAGCGGCGGCCGGGGCACGAACCTCGGCTGCCGTTCGCCTAGAGCAAGCCCAGCTCACGATGACTTGCCAGCCGGGGCGGGCCTTTCTTACTTCAAGCGTGATGCTCCGGGGAAAGAAAACCATCCTCTCACTCCGAGATGGGTCTGAGGGCCGGTCCGGCCTCTTTCTGGCCGCGTGCGGCTGTGCGAAAAGCAGATCATGCCGAATGCCTGGTCCCGTCCCGTTTTCCGCTTCGCGCCGAGTCCCAATGGGCCGCTCCATCTCGGTCATGCCTTGTCTGCGCTCATCAACGAGCGACAGGCGTCTGAGCTTGGAGGCAGGCTTTTGCTGCGGATCGAGGATATCGACCGGACCCGCTGCCGCCCGGAGTTCGAAACCGCGCTGCAGGCCGATCTCGACTGGCTCGGGATTCCCTACGAGCGCCCCGTCCGCCGGCAATCGGAGCATCTCTCCGACTATGAAGAGGCCTTCGCCACGCTGCGCTCGCTGGGCCTCGTCTATCCCGCCTTCCTTTCGCGCGGGGAGATCAAGGCTCATGTCGCGGCCCATGAAGCGCAGGGACGCGTCTGGCCGCGCGATCCGGATGGTGCGCCGCTCTATCCGGGGCCGGAGCGAGAGTGGAGCCGTGCGGAGCAGGAAGCGGCGCTGGCAACCGGTCGTCAGCATGCCTGGCGGCTCGACATGGGAAAGGCGGTACGGGCCGCAGGTGCGCTGCTGTTCTGGGCGGAGAGCGGGGAGGGGCCGGAGGGGGAAACGGGCGAAATTCTCGCCGCGCCGGAAGCCTGGGGCGATGTTATCCTTTCGCGGCCCGATGCGCCATCCAGCTACCATCTTTCCGTGGTCGTGGACGATGCGCTGCAGGGTGTGACCCATGTGACGCGCGGCCGCGACCTGTTCCACGCGACATCGGTGCATCGGCTTCTGCAAAGGCTGCTTGATCTGCCCGTGCCACTTTATCACCATCACCGGCTGCTGCTCGACCCCGAGGGGCGCAAGCTGTCGAAGAGCAAGGGGGATGCGGGGCTGACGGCCTGGCGCCTGTCCGGCCGGTCAGCGGACGAGCTTCGCCGCTTCCTTCTCGTCTAGCTCGGCATCCTGTGCCTTGGCGACGGCAACTTCCGCCACCTGCTCCGCAGCCTTTTCCTCTGCGACAGTTTCCGCCGCAGCCGGGCTCGGCGCGCCGCGCGCACCGCGGAAATGGCTGATAACCATCCGCTTGACCTTGTATTTCATGATCGCGGCATTGATCTCCGCGCCGATGATGAAGATCGCGCCGGCCATGTAGAGGAAGACCAGCACGATCATGATCGAAGCAAGGCCGGCATAGGTCGAGACATAGTTGGCAAAGGTCGAGAGATAGGAGGCGAAGGCATAGGCGCCGATCGACCAGGCGATCAGCGTGACCAGCACACCGGGAAGCACATCCATGATCTTGCGCCGCCCGTCCGGCAGGTAGAGATGCGAGATGATCAACCCCGCCGTGAGCACGAGCAGCGCCAGCACCGCACTCCAGTTCGCAACGACGGCCATCAGCTCGTCCAGCCATGGCAGCCAGCGGTCCGCATAGCGCAGGGCCAGCGGCACCACGACCAGCACGATGCTGACCGAGGCGAGCACGATGGTGCCCGCCAGCACGAAGCCGAGGCTTGCCAGGCGCGTCATGTACCAGGCGCGACTTTCTGCCACACGATAGGCCCGGTTGAGCGAGACGCGCAGCGCCTCGACCCCGTTGGAGGCGAAATAGGCCGCCGCAAGGACGGAGAGGGTAAGCAGGCCGCCGCGCGGGATGGTCAGCACCTGCACGATCTCGTCGGCGAGCGGCCGGGCGATCGAGGGCGGCCAGGTGTCGAAGATCAGGTGGACCGCGGTTTCGGCAAACTGGTCGGCGCCGAGAAAGCTGCCAAGCGCGGTGCCGAAGATGAGAAAGGGGAAGACCGCGAGCAGCGAGGACAGCGCCACATGGCTCGCCATGGCCCAGCCGTCATCGTCGCTAAAATGCCAGATCGCGTCGAAGACGACCTTCCAGGCTACGCTCAGATAGGACGGCATCCGGTCTCCCCGATCGACACTGGTCAGGGCCCGCTTTCCAACGAGCCGCAATGGCAGATTGTCACCCTATCCCGAATATGGGAAAGCTCGGCTTCTTGTCCACTCCCGGAAGGCAGCAGCGAAGCGCGCATGGCAGACCGTCCCTCGATCATCGTCACCGGCTGCTCCTCCGGCATCGGCGCCTATGCGGCGCGGGCCCTGACGGGCGATGGATGGCGCGTCTTCGCCACGGTCCGGCGCGAGGCCGACCGCGGCCCGCTCGAGGCGGAGGGGATCGAAACCTTCCTAATGGATTACACGCAGGGCGCTACGATCGAGCGACTGGTGGACGATGTTCTGGCTCGCACCGGCGGCCGGCTCGACGCCTTGTTCAACAACGGCGCCTATGGCCAGGCGGGCGCAGTCGAGGACCTGCCGGTGGAGGCGCTGCGCCTCCAGCTGGAAACCAACGTCATCGGCTGGCACGATCTGACGCGTCGGGTCGTCCCCGTCATGCGAGCGCAGGGCCATGGCCGCATCGTGCAATGCTCGTCGATCCTCGGCATCGTGCCCTATCGCTGGCGCGGCGCCTACAATGCCTCCAAGTTCGCGCTCGAGGGGCTGACGCTGACGCTGCGCATGGAGCTCGCCGGCAGCGGCATCGGCGTCAGCCTCATCGAACCGGGGCCGATCGCCTCGCGATTTACGGCCAATGCGCTGGCCTCGGTGGAACGACACATCGATGTCGAAGGTTCGGTCCATCGCGAGGAATATGCGCGTCAGCTCCGCCGCCTGCGCGGGGAAAGCGGGCCGGCGCGCGGCAAGCTTGGGCCGGAGGCGGTCTATGCGGTCCTCAAACAGGCGCTGACGGCAAAATCGCCGAAGCCGCACTATATCGTGACCCAACCGGCCAAGCAGGGCGTATTGCTGAAGAAACTCCTGCCGGCCAGCCTCTTCTACCGCATCATCGGCCGGCTCGGCTGACCCTCTCAACAACCGGACACCGCCATGAATTCCTTTCTTACCGGTCTGACCCTTCTCGTCATGGGTCTTGTCGTGATCGTTCTGATCCGCGGGCTCTTCCATATGGCGAAAGGCGGAAGCGGCAATACGTCGAACAAGCTGATGCAGGCGCGCGTGCTGCTGCAGGCCGTGGCGATCGCCCTCATCATGCTGACGCTGTGGATCACCGGCGGGGGCCGCTGAGCATGGTGCGGCTGAACAAGATCTACACCCGCACCGGCGACGATGGCACGACGGGCCTGACGGCAGGCCCGCGCCGGCTGAAGCACGATCTGCGCGTCGAGAGCTACGGAACGGTGGACGAAACGAATTCGGCGATCGGCATGGCACGGCTCTCGACCGGCGCCGATCCGGTTCTCGACGGCATGCTGATGCGGATCCAGAACGATCTCTTCGATCTCGGTGCCGATCTTTCGACGCCGGACACCGGCGAAACGCTGGGCTTCCCGCCGCTGCGGATCGTGCCTGCCCAGGTGCTGCGGATCGAGACGGAGATCGACCAGCTGAACGCTGCGCTCGATCCGCTGCGCTCCTTCGTTCTGCCGGGCGGCACGCCGGCTGCTGCGCATCTGCATCTCGCCCGCACCATCGCGCGGCGGGCGGAGCGGCTGATGGTGGCGCTTGCCCATACGGAGGGCGAGCATGTCGGGGTGCCGGCGCTCGAATATATCAACCGCCTGTCGGACTTCCTCTTCGTCGCGGCCCGTTTCGCCAACGAGAAGGGGCGGGGCGACATTCTCTGGGTGCCCGGCCAGAACCGTTAGGCCGCCGCCCGGCCGGGCGCGTTCGGCCGCACGAGGAACCGCATGTTCATTCCGCTGCACGATGCGAACACGCTCAAACATATTCGCCTGCAATATGTCACGATCGCGCTCATCCTCGTGAACGTCGTGACCTTCGTCATGACCGGGCCGCCCTTCATTTCCGAGATGCGCGCCAATATGGAGCTGCTGAGCTTCGGCTATATCCCGGCGCTGATCTTCGGCGATGCGCGCCTGGCGCCGGATCTGATCGTCATTCCCGAGCCGGCGACCTTTCTCACCTATGCCTTCCTGCATGGCGACATCTGGCATCTCGGCACCAACATGCTGTTCCTCTGGGTGTTCGGCGACAATGTCGAGGATGCGCTGGGCCACCTTCGCTTCCTTCTCTTCTATCTGCTCTGCGCGGCCGCCGGAGCCTTGGTCCACGGCCTGCTGAACGTGGAGTCGCAGGCGCCGCTGATCGGCGCATCGGGCGCGGTGTCGGGCGTCGTTGCGGCCTATCTCGTGCTGCATCCGCGCGTTCGGGTCTGGGTGCTGGTCTTCTTCCGCATTCCTCTACCACTCCCCGCCTTCGTGCCGCTTCTCTTATGGATCGGCCAGCAGTTCTACATGCTGCTTGTCGATCCGACGGCCGATGTCTCCTGGGGGGCGCATGTCGGGGGGATTCTCGCCGGTCTCGGCCTGATCCTGCTGCTGCGCCGCCCGGACGTGCCGCTGTTCGATCGTCGCCTTGTCACGCCGCAGGCCGTGGTGGACACCGGCCGCCCGGCCCCAGGCCCCTGGGGGCCTCGGGCTCAGGCTTCCAAGGGAAGGGAGGGCGGCGGAAGCGCATGACCCATCGCTTGATCGAGGCGGCCATGACGTGTACGTCAACGTCACAGGAGTGTCATTGGCTGGGGGAGCGTCGGCCGCGGCGATTGAATTTGGAGCGAAAACGCGTATCCATGTCGCCAACCGACAATCGGCCCTGCCGGTGATGGAGCATGGTCTCCGGACCGATCAAGAGGAACGCATCCCATGAAAATTCTCGTGACCGTCAAGAGGGTCGTTGATTACAACGTCAAGATCCGCGTGAA
The DNA here is from genome assembly GCF_034720595.1 of Rhizobium sp. CC-YZS058. Taxonomy (NCBI): domain Bacteria; kingdom Pseudomonadati; phylum Pseudomonadota; class Alphaproteobacteria; order Hyphomicrobiales; family Rhizobiaceae; genus Rhizobium; species Rhizobium sp. CC-YZS058. The sequence continues at coordinate 733,476 of NZ_JAYESJ010000001.1, forward strand.
GCCGGATGGCACGGGCGTCGAGCTTGCCAATGTGAAGATGTCGATGAACCCCTTCGACGAGATTTCTGTCGAGGAAGCGCTGCGGCTGAAGGAAGCCGGCAAGGCAGACGAGGTCGTGGTGGTGTCGATCGGCCCGGCCAAGGCGGAAGAAACGCTGCGCACCGCGCTCGCCATGGGCGCCGACCGGGCGATCCTGGTGGAAACGGAGGATGCGGTCGAGCCGCTTGCCGTCGCCAAGATCGTCAAGGGCGTTGCCGAGGCCGAGCAGCCGGGCCTGATCATCGTCGGCAAGCAGGCGATCGACGACGACAGCAACCAGACCGGCCAGATGCTGGCGGCCCTGCTCGGCTGGAGCCAGGGCACCTTTGCCTCCAAGGTCGAGCTCGGCGCCGACAAGGCCACCGTCACGCGCGAAGTCGATGGCGGCTTGCAGACGATCGAGATCACCCTGCCGGCCGTGGTCACCACCGACCTGCGCCTGAACGAGCCGCGCTATGCCTCGCTGCCGAACATCATGAAGGCCAAGAAGAAGCCGCTCGACAAGAAGAGCCCGGCCGATTTCGGCGTCGACACCAGCCCGCGCCTCAAGGTTCTCAAGACGGAAGAACCGGCCGGCCGCCAGGCAGGCGTCAAGGTGAAGTCGGTGGCCGAACTGGTCGAGAAGCTGAAGACCGAAGCCGGCGTGCTTTAAGGCGCGCGCGCCATGCGGCGTCAGGCTCCCGCCGGCACCGCAAAACGACGAACAGAAGTTGAGGAAGGCAGTCCGGCGGGCGGTTTTTAGTCCCGGATGCCGAGATGAGGAATTCGATCATGGCCATTCTTGTCCTGGCTGACCACGACGCCAGCACCGTATCCGACCAGACCGCCCGGGCGATCTCTGCAGCCGGCGCCATCGGCGGCGAGATCCACCTGTTGCTCGCCGGCACCGGGCTTGATGCAGCGGCCGCCCATGGCGCGACGCTGTCCGGCGTCTCCAAGGTCCTGACGGCCGAGGGGGATGCGCTGTCCCACGGGCTTGCCGAACCGCTGGCCGATCTCATCCTGTCGCTTGCCGGCGCCTATGACGTGATCCTGGCGCCCGCCACCTCGCTCGGCAAGAACGTTCTGCCGCGCGTGGCAGCACTTCTCGATGTGGCGCAGATCTCGGAAATCACCGAGGTCGTTTCCGCCGACACGTTCAAGCGGCCGATCTATGCCGGCAACGCCATCCAGACCGTGCAGTCAGGCGACGCGAAAAAGGTGATCACCGTGCGTACAGCCGGCTTCTCTCCGGCGGCAACCGGCGGACAGGCAACGGTCGAGGCTGTCCCGGCCCCGGCAGCAAAGGCGTTGTCGAGCCATGTGTCGGACGCGCTGTCGTCCTCCGACCGCCCGGAGCTGACCTCCGCCAAGATCATCGTCTCGGGCGGCCGCGCGCTCGGCTCGTCGGAGAAGTTCCAGGAGGTCATCCTGCCGCTCGCCGACAAGCTCGGTGCCGCGGTTGGCGCCTCGCGCGCGGCGGTCGATGCCGGCTACGCGCCGAACGACTGGCAGGTCGGCCAGACCGGCAAGGTCGTCGCCCCGCAGCTCTACATCGCCTGCGGCATTTCCGGGGCGATCCAGCATCTGGCCGGCATGAAGGATTCCAAGGTCATCGTCGCGATCAACAAGGATGAGGAAGCGCCCATCTTCCAGGTCGCCGATTATGGCCTCGTCGGCGATATTTTCGAGATCCTGCCCGAGCTTGAAAAGGCGCTCTGAGCGCCACGGCTCATTCTCACAAGCCTGGAACGGCGCGTCGGCAACGGCGCGCCGCTTTCGTTTGCGCGCCGGCGTGCCGTGTCATGAGAGAGGAGGAGTGTCTTGGCCTCGTCGGCCTCTGAAAAGAGGCGAAGGGCGCGCGGACGCAAGCACTTACCGCGCGTGGAAGGATCATGCCTGCCAAGTCTGAAGGCGAGGTAAACGGCCATGGAAATATGCACGAAAACGCTCCATGCCGTGCCATGGCGGGACAGGCGAAAAGTGCTGTTGAGACAGGAGGAAGACGTGAGTTGCGCAATGGAACAGGTCGGCCGCATCCTGCCTTTCATCCCCATCACGCCACGCAGGATGCCCGCCCATGTCACTGTCTGAGTCTTTCATTCCGCCGCAGTCGGAGATCGATGTCGTCGAAGCGGCTGTCTTCTCGCTCTGCGCGGAGCGCAGCATCGCCTTGCGCAGCCAGGCCGGCGTTCGGGTTGCCGGTGCCGCCATCAGCCTGTTCTGCGCAGGCTATCAGACGCAGGATGCCCTTCGCGAGGCGCTGTGCGCCGGGGATGACGCGGTTCGCGCGCTCTAGGGCGGCGTTGGCAGTGCGAAAGAATTGATCTTGCCGGGGCTGCAGTGTTAGCTGCTGCAGCATAACTCCTGCGGATCGCCGATGCTGCCCGACCGACCGACCTATGACGCGCTGATCCGGGACTTCCGTTGGGAGATCCCCGCGCGCTTCAACATCGGCGCGGCAGTCAGCGATGTCTGGGCCAGTCGCGATCCGGATCGGATCTGTCTTCAGCACTTCGATCCCACGGGCGAGCACCGCGCGCTCACCTATCAGGCGTTTGCTCAAGCCTCCTCCCGCTTCGCCGCAGGCCTTGCGGCGCGCGGCATCGCGTCGGGCGACCGGGTGGCCATCCTTCTGCCGCAGGGTTTCGAGGCGGCGATCGCCCATGCCGGCATCTACAAGCGCGGTGCGATCGCCCTGCCGCTGGCGCTGCTCTTCGGGGTCGAGGCGCTCGAGTTCCGACTGCGCGATGCCGGCGTGGCCGCAATCGTGACCAATGGCTTTGGCTATGAAAAGATTTCCGCCCTGCGCGCCCGTCTGCCGGAACTGCGACTGGTGGTCCTTGTCGATCAGGACGGCGGCAAGGATCCCGGCACGGAACCTTTCGCCGCCCTGACGGAGGGTGCGGGGGAGGGGTTCCGCCCAGCGGAAACCGGCCCGGACGATCCGGCGCTGATGATCTACACATCCGGCACCACGGGCCCGCCGAAAGGCGCTCTCCATGGTCACCGCGTGCTGCTTGGCCATCTGCCGGGGTTCCAGTTCCACCATGGCGGCCTGCCCCAGCCGGGCGACCGCATGTGGACGCCGGCCGACTGGGCCTGGGCCGGCGGCTTGCTGAACGCGCTGCTGCCCTCGCTCTATTTCGGCGTCCCGGTGGTCTCCTCGCCAGCGCAGAAGTTTGATCCGGAGATGGCCTTCCGCATCATCGAGACCATGCAGGTGCGCAATGCCTTCATTCCACCGACTGCGCTGCGGCTGATGGCAACGGTGGACAACCCGAAGGCCCGTTTCCGATTCGCGCTGCGCAGCGTCGGCGCCGCGGGCGAGGCGCTGGGGCGCGAGACCCACGAGCAGGCCAGCGCCGCACTGGGCGTGCCGATCAACGAGTTCTACGGCCAGACCGAGTGCAACATCGTGCTGTCCTCCGGCTCGGCCTGGGGCGTGCTGAAACCGGGCTCCATGGGCAAGGCGGCGCCTGGCCATCAGGTGGCGATCATCGACGCCGACGGGCGGCCGCTTGCCCCGGGCGAGCCGGGGCAGGTCGCCGTGCGCCGCCCGGACCCGGTGATGTTCCTCGGCTACTGGAAGCAGGACGCGGCGACGCAGGCGAAGTTCATCGGAGACTGGATGACGACTGGGGACCAGGGGGTCATGGACGAGGAGGGTTATGTGACCTTCTTCGGCCGCGACGACGATGTCATCACCTCCTCCGGCTACCGGATCGGGCCGAGCGAGGTGGAGGATTGCCTCGTCGGCCATCCCGCCGTGGCCATGGCGGCCGTGGTCGGCAAGCCGGACCGGCTGCGCACCGAAATCGTGAAAGCCTATGTCGTGCTCGCGCCGGGCTTCGAGCCGGGGGAGGCACTGTCGCAGACGCTGGCAGCCCATGTGAAGGCGCGGCTTTCCATGCATGAATATCCGCGCGAGATCGCCTTCGTCGAAACCCTGCCCCTGACCACCTCCGGCAAGATCATCCGCCGGCTTCTGCGCGACCAGGCACGCGCGGAGGCGGAACGCGCTGAGTCCGCCGCGCCAGCCGGTCCCGTCTAACGCAGGGCGAAGGCGCGGATCTTGTCGCGCAGCATCTTCGCCATGTTGCGGGTGTTGCGATAGAGATGCAGCTGGGCGGCAGCCTGGCGCATATCGCGGTCGCGGTTGGCCTGCAGGCCGATCACCAGCGTCCCCATCTTCTCCCGCTCCTTCCAGAAGCGGCTCATGATCGGGTGGTCGTCCTGGGTGCAGGAGTCGGTCCGGGTGATATTGGGATCGTCCAGATGCCAGCCGGTCAAAGCGCTCATCAAGAGCTTGCCGGGCGAGAAGCGGGCATAGGCCTCGTCATAGGTGGTTTTCCAGGTATAGGCCTCGCCGCCCATCAGGAAGACGATCATCGAGGCGATCGCCACGCCATCAAGGTCGATCGTGTGGATGCGCACGGCGTCGGATTCGGCAAGGTTGGTGATCGCCTCGCGGGCGAAGGCGGCGCGCAGCCGGTCCATGACGAGCGCCGTGCGCTGCTTGCCCTTCCAGCCGAGCGCCTCCAGCGTCAGGAACTCTTCCATCCGCAGGCGAATGTCTTCCGGGCTGCGGGCAACGCGGTAGGCAACCTCGCCATAGGCGGACAGGCCTTTCCACTGCCGCCGCACCTCGCGCCGGTGCCCGGCGCTGATCGTCCCGGCAAGATAGGCCTCGCCTTCGAGCCGGCTGTCCAGCATCGGGCGGCGGTAGGTATCGGCGACCGTGATCGGCAGGTTGCGGCCGATCGCGACCGCCCGGGCCAGCTGCGCGAAGGGGCCGTTCAGCCGAAGATCGGGCAGCACCAGCACGCCCGGCAGTCCGTTATCCGGCTGCCCCAGCGCCTCGAACAGATTGTCGAGCGTTTCGGCGGCGTCTTCCATGTCGAGCAGCGGCGTGCCGAGCGGTCCGAACGGGTTCGCCCAGGCCCGCAGGATCGGCGCGCCGATCGAAAAGCCCGGTCGTTCGATGGAGAAAGGCATGAGGAAGCGGATGCGGCTGCGGCTCTGGCTGAGGTCGCGCACCAGTGCCAGCCGCACGACGCGGTCCTCGAGCCGGGGCATGGCGGGCGCCAGGAACCGGCCGGAGAAGAAGATGTTCGGCTCCAGCACCCGGTTGGAAAGGAAATCGAGTTCCTGCTGCAGGTCGTAGCCGGCGCGGGCGGGGTAGAGGCAAAGCTCCCGCCCCGGCCGCCCGACGGGGAGGATCGCCTCGGCATCGCGATGTTCGGAAAAACGCGGCAGCGGACCGCTCGGCATCGGCGAGGGGCGAACATTTCCGTCGGTGGGATAGTGGGGCGTGCCCTCGGTCATGGCGCAGTCTCCGCTGCTGGTCGTGGCGCACCGCCGGCTCCAGACGACGAAGCGGCAGGGCTGCGGATCGTGAAAGGACGGGGCGCGGCAAAGGCGTGCAGCACGATCCCGAAGGTGCGGCGAACGGCCAGGTGAAGAAGAAGCGCTTCCGCCACCATGGCGCCCGCCGTTGCCGTCGCCGCGCCCGGCAGGCCGAACAGCGGGATGAGCAGCGCATTGAGCGCCAGATTGATGACCAGCGCGCCGGCATAGAGTTTGACGCAGAGCGACTGATGACCGGCCATCGTCAGCAGGGTCTCGGCCGGTCCGACGAAGGCCTTGGCCAGGATGCCGGCGAGCAGGATCGCCATCAGCGGGTAGCCCTGCGTGAAGGCGGGGCCGAACAGGGAAAGGAGGAAACTGCCGACAAGCAGCACGCTGCCGCCGACGGCCAGCGATGGCCAGAACGACCAGCGCGCGCTTTCGACCGCGATGATGGCGAGTTCTCTGCCGTCGCTGCCCGCCATGGCCGCCGAGAAGCGCGGTCCGGCCGCCGCCTTGACCGAGAACAGCACGAAGTGAACGAGCGCGATGGTCTTGGCCGCCGCAAAATAGATCGCGACCTTGTCGGGCTCGAGATAGAGACCCACCACCACCACGTCGGAATTGGTCAGCAGGAAATTGAATCCCTCGATCAGGAAAATCGGCAGGGCGACGCGAAACCAGCTGCCGAACTCGATCCGCCGCGGGCCCGCCGCATAGCGCCGGCCGAGCCGGTAGGACAGGGCTAGGAACTGGCCGAGGCTCGTGCAGTAGGTGGCGAGGATGCAGGCGACCATCGCCGTTTCCGCGCTCGGGGGAAAGCCGAGCGCGACGGCGCCGACCATGGCGCCGAGGATCAGCAGCGGGCGGATGATGTAGGTGGGGCTGAGCGCCGAGACAGCCCAGCTATGGGCCCGCGACGTGCCGTCCATCACATCCCCGAGCGCGATCATCGGCAGGCAGATCAGGCCAAGAATAAGCGGGACGAGGTAGTAGCCCTCGATCATCCGGCCGAAGAAGACGAGGCCGAGGAGGCCGAGGCCGGCCAGCGCGCTGGCCGAAAGCATGGCAAAAACCCGTACCGTCAGCGTCAGGCCCCGGATTTCGGCGTGCGCGTCCCGCGCACTGTATTGGGGAAGGAAGCGGATGATCGCGGTATGGAAACCAAGGCAGGAGAGATTGCCGAACAGCACCGCCAGCACCCAGACGAAGGCATAGATTCCATAGTCGAACTCGCCCATCAGCCGGGCAAGGACGATCTGGGACGCGAAGGCGATGGCGGCGCTGACGATGCGGATGGAAAAGGCGACCAGCGCCATGCGCTGTGCGAGATATTTAGCGTCAGAGCTCGTGAGCAGCGGTTCGAGCCGGTGCATCAACGGCAGGATCCGGTCTCTCAAACCCGGCGGCAGGGCACGCCCCGCCGTCTGACACGCCGCCATCAACACTGGAAAAACACTCGCCTTGGACCGCACAACCCAAAGGCAAGCGATAGCAGGACAGAGTTAAGATTTGGTTGGACGGCGCGGCGAGACGCTCAAGGGTGGCCGGGGCGGGCCGTGGGCCCACCCGTTTCCCTCAGACCTCGGTCGTCTCGAAGGCGCCGTGGCAGTGCTTGTACTTCTTGCCCGAGCCGCAGGGGCAGGGCTCGTTGCGCGAGACGAAGCCCCAGGTTGCCGGATCGGCGGGATCGCGGCTCGGCGCGCCGGAGCCGCCGAACTCGTCCTCGCCCGTCGTGGCGTCCACATGATGGGCCGCCATTTCCGGCGGAACCGGCTGCGGCGATTGGGCCGCCTCGCGCACCAGTTCGACGCGCATCAGCTGGGCCGTCACCGCCTGGCGCAGGTTGCCGAGCAGGGCCTGGAACAGCTCGAAGGCCTCGCCCTTGTATTCCTGCAGCGGATCGCGCTGGGCATAGCCGCGGAAGTGGATGACCGAGCGCAGATGGTCGAGGTTGACGATATGCTCGCGCCACAGGTGGTCGAGCGTCTGCAGCACGACCGAGCGCTCGACATAGCGCATGATCTCCGGACCGAAGCGCTCGGCGCGGTCGGCAGCGGCCTGATCGGCAGCCGCGGTGATGCGCTCGCGAATGTCGTTCTCGTCGATCCCTTCCTCGGCCGCCCAGGCGGCGATCGGCAGGTCGAGATTGAGCTGTTCGTTGACGTCTGCGGTCAGGCCCTCGACATCCCACTGCTCGGCATAGGCCTTTTCGGGGATCCGGCGAGCAACGATGTCCTCGATCACCTCGTGGCGCATGTCGGCCACGGTCTCGGAAACATCGGCCGCATCCATCATCTCGATGCGCTGCTCGAAGATCACCTTGCGCTGATCGTTGAGCACGTCGTCATACTTCAGGAGGTTCTTGCGCGTGTCGAAGTTGCGGGCTTCGACCTTCTTCTGCGCGCGCTCCAGCGCCTTGTTGATCCAGGGATGGACGATCGCCTCGCCCTCCTTCAGACCCAGCTTCTGCAGCATCGAATCCATGCGGTCCGAACCGAAGATCCGCATCAGGTCGTCCTGGAGCGACAGGTAGAACTTGGAGCGGCCGGGGTCGCCCTGGCGGCCGGAGCGGCCGCGCAGCTGGTTGTCGATACGCCGGCTCTCATGGCGTTCGGTGGCCAGAACATAGAGCCCGCCGGCGGCGAGCGCCTGTTCCTTCAGCGCGGCGATCTCGGCACGAATGGCTGCTTCGCGGGCCTCCCGCTCGGGACCCGGTTCCAGATCGGCGAGCTCCGCCTCGAGCCGCATGTCGACATTGCCGCCGAGCTGGATGTCGGTGCCGCGGCCGGCCATGTTGGTGGCAATCGTCACGGCACCCGGAACGCCGGCCTGCGAGACGATATAGGCTTCCTGCTCGTGGTAGCGGGCATTGAGAACCTGGAAGTTGGTAAAGCCTTCGCGCTTCAACAGCGCGGCCAGCATTTCGGACTTTTCGATCGAGGTCGTGCCCACCAGCACCGGCTGGTTGCGGTCGCGCGCCTGGCGGATCTCCTCGACGATCGCCTTGAACTTCTCCTCGACTGTCCGGTAGACCTCGTCATGGTCGTCGATACGCCGGATCGGCAGGTTGGTCGGCACTTCCACGACTTCGAGGCCATAGATATTGCCGAACTCTTCCGCTTCGGTCGAGGCCGTGCCGGTCATGCCGCCGAGCTTGGCATACATGCGGAAATAATTCTGGAAGGTGATCGAGGCCAGCGTCTGGTTTTCGGGCTGGATGGTCACCTTTTCCTTTGCTTCGAGCGCCTGGTGCTGGCCTTCCGAATAGCGGCGGCCCGGCATCATGCGGCCGGTGAACTCATCGATGATGACGATCTCGTCGTTGCGGACGATGTAGTCCTTGTCGCGCTGGAAGAGCTTGTGGGCCTTCAGCGCATTGTTGACATGGTGGACGATCGCCACGTTCTCGACGTCGTAGAGCGACTCGCCCTTCAGCAGGCCGGCATCGCGCAGCAGGTTTTCGAGCTTCTCGGTGCCCACTTCGGAGAAATTGGCCGAGCGCTGCTTTTCGTCGATCTCGTAATCTTCGGCGTCCAGACGCGGGATGAAGGTGTCGATCGTCTGGTAGAGCTCCGACCGGTCGTCGAGCGGGCCGGAAATGATCAGCGGCGTGCGCGCCTCGTCGACCAGGATCGAGTCCACCTCGTCGACGATGGCGAAGAAGTGGCCGCGCTGGACCATCTGTCCGCGCTCATACTTCATGTTGTCGCGCAGATAGTCGAAGCCGAGTTCGTTGTTGGTGGCGTAGGTGATGTCGCAGGCATAGGCCTGGCGGCGCTCGTCGTCGCTCAAGCCATGGACGATGACGCCGGTCGTCATGCCGAGGAAGGAATAGATGCGGTTCATCGTCGCGGAGTCGCGCCGCGCCAGATAGTCGTTGACGGTGACGACATGCACGCCCTTGCCGGCGAGCGCATTCAGATAGACGGGGAGCGTGGCCACCAGCGTCTTGCCTTCGCCCGTCTTCATTTCGGCGATGGCGCGCTCATGCAGGATCATCCCGCCGATCAGCTGCACGTCGAAGGGGCGCAGGCCAAGCGTTCGGCGTGCAGCCTCGCGCACCACGGCGAAGGCCGGCACCAGCAGGTCGTCCAGCGTCTTGCCGGCTGCAAGCTGCGCGCGGAACTCCACCGTCTTGTGGGCGAGCGCCTCGTCGCTGAGTGCGGAAATTTCCGGTTCGAGCGCGGCGATCGCCTCGACCCGGCTTCGATATCCCTTGACGCGGCGATCGTTGGAAGAGCCGAAAAGCTTGCGGGCGAAACCGCCGAGACTGACCATCTGCATGGTCCTTTCATCTGTGCCGTCGACGTTTCGCGCGCGTTCCGTCATCCCGCCGCATGCGCTGAAACGCCCTGATCTTGTTCTGGACGCGAGGTTGCGTGACAGATAAGAGGGGGGTCGATTGATGTCAACGGGAGTTCCGGCCCGACAAGACCCTGAAAAACCGACGTCGCAAGGCTAAAGAACGGCCACAATCTGGTGGTTTCGAAGCGGCGGCCCGGCCCTTACGAAGGGTGGCTCGGAAACTCGATCTCGAAAGGTTTTAGAGGAATGTTGAAGAACAGACTGCTCGCAGCCGTGGCGCTGACCGCAGTGATGGCGCTCTCCGGCCCCGTCCTGGCGCAGGATGCCGCCGATCCGGTCGTCGCGAAGGTGGGCGATGCAGAGATCCTCAAGTCCGAACTCGATCTGGCCATCGGCTCGCTCGATCCGCAGCTGGCCCAGCTGCCGGACGAACAGAAGCGCGCCGCCGCCCTTTCGGGCCTTGTCGACGTGAAGCTGCTTGCCAAGGATGCCGAGAAGGAAGGCCTGCAGAACGACGCCGACTTCAAGAAGCGTCTCGCCTATCTGAACGACCGCGAACTCCACAACGCCTTCTTCAAGAAGCATGTCGTCGAGGCCGTGACGCCGGACGAGGTGAAGGCGCGCTACGACAAGGAAGTCGCAGTGATCAAGCCGCAGGAAGAGGTGAAGGCCCGCCATATCCTGGTCAAGACCGAGGATGAAGCCAAGGCGATCATCAAGGAGCTCGACGGCGGCAAGGATTTCGCCACGCTCGCCAAGGAGAAGTCGACCGATCCGAACAAGGATGACGGCGGCGATCTCGGCTACTTCACCAAGGACCGCATGGTGCCGGAATTCTCCGAAGCCGCCTTCGCGCTCGAAAAGGGCAAGTACACGACGACGCCGGTCAAATCCCAGTTCGGCTATCACGTCATCCTGCTCGAAGATAAGCGCCTGCAGCCGCCGCCGCCGCTCGAACAGGTCGAGCCGCAGGTCAAGCAGCTGGTCATGCGCGACAAGTATCTTGCTCTGCTCGCCTCTGCCAAGCAGGGCTCGACCGTCGAGATCAGCGATCCGGCTCTCAAGAAGGCCTATGACGAGGCCAACAAGGCCGAGGCCGAAGACGGCGCCAACTGATCGGCATCCTGTCACGATGCCGTGACAGGCTCTGGTCTAGAACCATATGGATCCCGGGGGCCTGCTCCCGGGATTTTTCATCCTTCATCCTTCAGCACCGGATTTCGCCCATGTCCGACACCGTCTCACCGCTCGCTCCGAAGACCTTCGCCATCATTCCGCCGCTGCGCGGCGTGCGCATGGCCACTGCGGAGGCCGGCATCAAGTATCGGAACCGGACGGACGTGCTGATGATGGTGTTCGACGCGCCGGCTGCGGTGGCAGGCGTCTTTACCCGTTCGCTCTGCCCTTCGGCCGCAGTCGACTTCTGCCGCAGGAACCTTGCCGGCGGCGTCGCCCGGGCCGTCGTCGTCAATTCCGGCAATGCCAATGCCTTTACCGGCGTCAAGGGCCGCGCCTCGACCGAACTGACCGCCGAGAAGGCGGCCGAAGCCGTCGGCTGCACGACCGGGGAGGTCTTCCTGGCCTCCACCGGCGTCATCGGCGAACCGCTGGACGCCACCAAGTTTTCCGGCGTGCTCGCAGACATGACGGCGCGGGCGACGGAAGACTTCTGGTTCGAGGCCGCCAAGGCGATCATGACCACCGACACCTATCCGAAGGTCGCCACCCGCAGCGCCGAGATCGGCGGCGTGCCGGTGACGCTGAACGGCATTGCCAAGGGCGCCGGCATGATCGCCCCCGATATGGCGACGATGCTCTCCTTCGTCGTGACCGATGCCGATATCGCGCCCGCTGCGCTGCAGGTGCTTCTGTCCGCGGGCGTCGGCCCGTCCTTCAATTCGATCACCGTCGATAGCGACACCTCCACCTCCGACACGCTGATGCTGTTTGCCACCGGCGCGGCAGCTGCGGACGGACAGGCCCGGGTGACCGACGCCGCCGATCCCGCACTGGCCGGCTTCAAGGCGGCGCTCGATGCGCTGCTCTTCGATCTCGCGCTCCAGGTGGTGCGCGATGGCGAGGGCGCCCGCAAGATGGTGGCCATCGCGGTCGAGGGGGCGGAAAGCGATGCGGCCGCCAAGCGGATCGGCCTGTCGATCGCCAATTCGCCGCTGGTAAAGACTGCGGTCGCCGGCGAGGATGCCAATTGGGGCCGCGTGGTCATGGCTGTCGGCAAGGCCGGCGAACGGGCCGATCGCGACCGGCTGGCCATCTGGTTCGGCGGCATTCGCGTCGCCGTCAATGGCGAGCGGGACCCCGACTATTCGGAGGCCGCCGCCTCCGCGGTGATGAAGGAAGAGGACATCGCCATCAAGGTCGAGATCGGTCTCGGCAACGGAACGGCGACCGTCTACACCTGCGACCTTACCAAGGCCTATGTCGAGATCAATGGCGACTACCGGAGCTGACGGGACCAGCATGCCGGGCCAAGCCGCCGCTCCCACGCTGCCGGCCGTCCGGCGGCTCGAGGCCGTAGGGTTCCGCGCCTGGCCGGCGGCGGACATCCACTATGACGGCAGCTGGCTCGTGCGGCTGACGCCCGGTCACGGCTCCCGCCGGCTGAACTCGGTCAACCCGCTCGATCCCTTCGACTGCGGCGATCTTGAGGGCCGGCTCGCCCGCGCCGGTCGCCGGTTTGCCACAGCCGGCCGACCCCTGACGCTGCGCCAGACGCCGCTGACGCCGCCATCCCTGGTCGCTTATCTCGATGGAGCCGGCTGGTCGCGCTTTGCCGAAACCATCGTCATGACGGGGGAGATCCCGCCCCATGAGGCGGGGGAAACGGTCGAGCATCTGCCGCTGCGTGATCTGGCGCGCTTCGCCGAGGCCCGACTGGCTATCAGCGGCGAACCGCCGGAAAGCGCCTCGACGCTCTTGTCGATCCTGGAGGCGATCAAGCCGGAGTGTGGCCTGTTCCTCTTCGAAGAACGCGGCTTCGGGCCGACGGCGGTGGCCATGGCCGTTCATGACAGTGATCTGCTCGGCATCAACCAGGTGGCTGTGCATGCGCAGCGCCGCCGCGCCGGGCTCGGTACCGCGCTGCTGTCCGCCTGCCTGCGCTGGGGACGGCTCAAGGGTGCGCGCCAGGCCTGGCTGGCCGTCGAGGCGGCCAATGCGCCGGCGCGGGCCCTTTACGAAGGCTTCGGCTTCCGCGAAACCTATCGCTATGTCTACCGCCAGCCGAAGGACCACCCATGAGCCCGCCCCGTGAGTTCCGCATTCTCGTCGTGGCCGCCTGCGCCCTCATCGATGGCGACGGCCGCGTGCTCATCGCGCAGCGGCCGGAAGGCAAGCCGATGGCAGGACTGTGGGAATTTCCGGGCGGCAAGGTCGAGGCCGGCGAAACGCCGGAACAGACGCTGATCCGCGAGCTGAACGAGGAGCTCGGGATCACCACCAAGGTCGATTGCCTGGCGCCGCTGACCTTCGCCAGCCACTCCTACGAGGCCTTCCACCTGCTGATGCCGCTCTATGTCTGCCGGCGCTATGAGGGCATTCCGCAGGGCAGGGAGGGCCAGGCGCTGAAATGGGTCCGTGCGACCAGCCTGCGGGACTATCCCATGCCGCCCGCCGACGAGCCGCTGATCCCCCATCTGATCGACCTTCTCTAGGCGCTCCGCAGCCGCGGCAGCGCCTGGTGGCATTGCGGCAACAGGCCAAGTTTTCAACAATCTGACTGATGAATCCTTTCCAAGGGAGGCGCCCGTTAAGGGATCGTTTATCTCCTCACGGCACAATGGTGTTCGATTGTGGCGCAAAGGCGCAATGGCGTAGCAGGGGACCGCCATTGCAGGCGCATGGTAAGAGGGTCTCATGGCAAACGACGATTTCTGGCGCACTGTGCAGGACAAGGACATCGACATGCCGCAGCGTCAAAGCACCGGCGTCCTGAATCTGTCGCTGCTTTTCGGCACGGCCGTCATCGCCCTGACGTTGATCCTCACCCCGATGCTGTCCCAGAAGTCGGACAGCAAGGTGCTGGCCAATGCGCCGATCGATTACGACACGATCCAGACAGGCTCGATCCCCGCGCAAGCGGGCGAGACCAAGCGCTACACGGTTCGCCGCAGCATTCTGCAGGACATGCCGGGTGCCGTCTGCGTGATCAATGGGGATGGCAGCAAGAGCGGCTGCTGATCCGGGTGCGAAAGAAGGCGCGGCGAGCCTGTGTGCCGCCGGCCAGGGGGCGAAGGGCATGAAGGCTATTCTCAATCGCCTCCTGAAGGCGCGCTCCGGGGCAACTGCCGTGGAGTACGGCCTTATCGGCGGCATCATGGCGGTGGTGATCATCGTCGCCTTCGGCAACTTCACCACCGCGCTCACCGACATGTTCACCTACATCACCGACGTGTTGGCCAACGCCTGGAAGTAAGGCGGCGACAAGGGCTGCAGTTCTCCCTTACAGATCGTCACGCACCTTGAGCGCGTCCGCCAGGCGCGCCTTCGCCGATCCGGGCTTCAGCGGCTTCTGCTGGCTTTCATGCGGCGCCCAGCCGGAAATGAAGATGACGGAAAAGGTCGCGCGGATGCGGCCATCGGCATCGGCATATCGTTGCGCATAGAGTTCGGCGGCCCGCAGAAACACCGCGCGCGGCAGCGGCTTGCGGCTGCGGGCGACGAGCGGGTTGGTCATGCCCATGGCCCGCAGGTCCTTCATCAGCGAGAACAGCGAGGCGTAGCGCACCGTGTAGGTTTCCGTGTCGGCCACGGGAAGCGCGAAGCCGGCGCGCTGCAGAAGCCCGCCCATGTCCCGCACATCGGCAAAGGGCACCACGCGCGGTCCCGCTCCGCCGGTCACCTCGCTTTCCGCCTCCAGCAGGACGCTGCGCAGTTCCTGCAGCGTTCCGGCACCCGGAATGGCGGCAAGGAACAGCCCGTCCGGCTTCAGCGCGCGCCGAACCTGGATGAAGACGCCCGGCGTGTCGTTGGTCAGATGCAGCGAGAGCGGCGAGACGACGAGGTTGACCGAGGCGGGCGCGAGCGGCACCGTTTCCAGCGGCGAAACGAGCAGATCCTCGCCGGGGGCGGCGAAGGCCGCGTCCGTCTCGACGCGCCGCAGCGTGCCGATCTTGCCGGTGGCAAGCAGTGCCCGGGCCGTGGCGCCCGTATAGCCATGCAGTTCCACCGCCGCGTCGAACTGGCGCTCCACCACGGAGAGACGTTCCGCGAGATCCTGCCCCACCAGGTCCAGCAGGAAGGATGCCTTCTCGTCGCCCGCCTTCAGGGCCCGAAGGCGACGCGCGGCGATCAGCGTCTGGTCAAAGACGATGTCCAAGGGAAAGCTCCTTTCGATTGCGGGACGACCCGCCCCGCTGCTAGGATCGGGCTCACATCGCGCGCCGCCAGGGACAAGTCAACGCCATGGATGTGGAGCAGGCAGAGCATCCAGTCGAGGGGCAAGCCTGGCACCGTCGGATTTGGCACGGTGCGAAGGGCAGCATTTCGGCCGTCGGCGACCTTCTCTTTCCACCTGTCTGCCGCGGTTGCGGTCGTTTGACGGGCCGGCATGCAGCGCTCTGTCCGGCCTGCTGGCAGAGCGTCGGCTTCATCGAACGGCCCTTCTGCCCGGTGCTCGGCATTCCCTTCTCGCATGATCTCGGCGAGGCACTGGTCTCGGCCGAGGCCATTGCCCATCCGCCACCCTTCGATCGGCTCCGCTCCGTCGCCCTGCATCAGGGCGTGGCGCGCGCGCTTGTCCATGGGCTGAAATACAAGGATCGGACCGATCTGGCGCCGATGATGGCCGCCTGGATGGTGCGGGCAGGCGAGGGCCATGTCGAGGCGGCCGACGCGATCCTGCCCGTGCCTCTTCATGTCTCGCGCCTCTGGCGGCGGCGCTACAACCAGGCGGGCGAACTGGCCCGGGCCATGAGCCGGTTGACAGGCACGCCGCTGCTGCCGCTGGCGCTGTCCCGGGTTCGCCGCACGCAGCCGCAGATCGGGCTTGGCGCGCTCCAGCGTGCCGACAATGTGCGGGGTGCCTTCGCGGTGACCGAAGCCGGCGCGGCGGTGCTGTTCGGCAAGCGGGTGGTGCTGGTGGACGATGTCTATACGACGGGCGCCACGGTGGCCGCCGCCGCCCGGGCATTGCGGCGGGCGGGGGTGGTCGAGATCACGGTTTTGACCTTTGCAAGGGCGCTGCCCGGTCCTATATGACAGTCCTATGCCGTCCGGTGGCGGCGTCGCTGTCGCGGCTGCGCCGGCGGCCCGCCAGCCCTTTCTCCCGTCAGGATCGATCATGGCTTCCGTCACCATCTATACCCGCCAGTTCTGCAGCTACTGCTCCGCCGCCAAGCGGCTTCTGGAGAAGAAGGGTGTCGCCTATGAGGAACATGACGCGACCAATGCGCCGGCGGTGCGGGAAGAAATGATCGCGCGCTCGAATGGCGGGCGGACCTTTCCGCAGATCTTCATCAACGACATCCACGTCGGCGGCTGCGACGATCTTCACGCGCTGGACAGCGCTGGCAAGCTCGATCCGATGCTGGCGGCCTGAGCCGGCGATGACCCGCAAGAAGAGCCTTTCGAAGGAGGGCTGTGCGTGACCCTGCGCGTTGCCGCTGTTCAGATGTGCTCGGGCGTCGATGTCTCCCGCAATGCCGACGCCATGGCGCGCCTCGTGCGCCAGGCCGCGGCCGAGGGGGCGAGCTATATCCAGACTCCGGAAATGACCGGCGCTCTGCAGCGTGACCGTGCGGCCCTGCGCGCCCAGCTCCGCGGCGAACAAGACGATGTGATCGTCGCCACGGCGGCCCGCCTTGCCGGCGAGCTCGGTATCCACCTCCATGTCGGCTCGACGGCGATTGCGCTGGACGATGGCAAGATCGCCAATCGCGGCCTGCTGTTCGGACCGGATGGGGCGAAGATCTGCCACTACGACAAGATCCACATGTTCGATGTCGATCTCGACAATGGCGAGAGCTGGCGGGAAAGTGCCGCCTATACGCCGGGCGAAACGGCGCGCATGGCGGACCTCCCCTTCGGCCGGCTGGGCTTTGCCATCTGCTACGATGTGCGCTTTCCCGAGCTGTTCCGCCGCCAGGCGGTGGACGGGGTGAAGCTGATGTCCCTGCCGGCGGCATTCACCCGCCAGACAGGTGAGGCCCATTGGTCCGTGCTGCTGCGCGCCCGCGCCATCGAGAACGGCATGTTCCTCGTCGCGGCCGCGCAGGGCGGTGTGCATGAGGACGGCCGCGAGACCTATGGCCATTCGATGATCGTCGATCCCTGGGGGCGCGTGCTCGGCGAGGCCGGTGCGGCCGGGGAGGAGATCGTCATCGCCGATCTCGACCTTTCCGACGTCGGCGCGGCGCGGGCAAAAATTCCCAACCTGAAGAATGCCCGCAGCTTCACGCTCGAAGCCGCAACGGGCGGGGCGGAGCCCGGCGCATGATCCGCTACAGCCTTGTCTGCGACCAGGGCCACGACTTCGAGGCCTGGTTCTCCTCCAGCAGCGACTTCGACGGCCAGGCCGAGGCGGGTTTGGTCAGTTGCGTCGTCTGCGGCAGCACCGCCGTCAAGCGGGCGCTCATGGCGCCCTCCGTTTCCACCGGCCGGGCGAGAGAGAAGACGCGAGCGCTGATGCTCGAGAGCGCGCATCGGGAGGCCGCGGCGAAGATCCGCGAGATCGTTGCCACCATTCGCGCCAATTCCGAGGATGTGGGCGAGAAATTCCCGGAGGAAGCGCGCAAGATCCATTATGGCGAGGCCGATGCGCGCGGTCTGATCGGCCGGGCCACGGCCGAGGAGGCGCGCGGCTTGATCGAGGAGGGGATCGAGATCGCTCCGTTGCCCCTGCTTCCCGACGACGCGAACTGACCTCCCGTTCAGCCGGCCGGCTGAACCGGCGCCGGCCGCTTGGCGAGGAGCATGTAGTTCACGTCCATGTCGCTCGAGAGATGCCAGGCGTTCGACAGCGGATGGAAGAACACGCCGGTGCGCTCGGCGATCACCATGCCGCTGGCGCCGAGCGGGCCTTCAATCTCCTCCGGCGTCACCAGCTTCTCATATTGATGCGTGCCGCGTGGCAGCCAGCGCAGCACGTTCTCGGCTGCGAAAATGGCCAGCGCCCGCGCCTTCAGCGTGCGGTTGATCGTGGCGATCACCATCAGGCCGCCCGGACGCACCATGGAGGCACAGGTCTTCAAGAAGAAATCGACGTCGGAGACGTGCTCGACCACTTCCATGTTGAGCACGATGTCGAAGGTCTCGCCGTCCGCGGCCAGGCTCTCGGCCGTCACCGCCCGGTAGTCCACCGCGACACCGCTCGCTTCGGCATGGGTTTGTGCGATGCGGATGTTCTTCTCCGAGGCATCGGCGCCAAGGACGTCGGCGCCCATGCGCGCCATCGGCTCGGAAAGCAGCCCGCCGCCGCAGCCGATATCGAGCAGGCGCAAGCCCTGCAGCGGCTTGGGCGCCTTGGGATCGCGGCCGAAATGCGCGGAGGCCTTGTCGCGGATATAGGCAAGGCGGACCGGGTTGAACTTGTGCAGCGGCTTGAACTTGCCGCGCGGATTCCACCACTCGGCGGCAAGGGCCGAAAACCGGTCGATCTCGCCCTGGTCGATCGTCGTCCGCGCCGCTTCGCTCATTGCCTCGTGCTCCTGTGCTCGTTTGCGACAGGAAGTCGGCCGCAGGGGGCGGATTGTCAAGGGATGGCGGGGTGCCAGAAGGCCGCAGAGCGCCGACTGCCATTGCACCGCAATCGCTCTTTCGCTAAGAGACCGCGAGTTTTCGGCCCGCAGACGCTGCAGCGCGGCGGGGCCCCTCGTACTGGTAGAGGCAGATGGCACGCATCGTGATGAAATTCGGCGGAACCTCCGTCGCGGATATGGATCGCATCCGGAACGTCGCCCGTCACGTCAAACGCGAAGTCGATGCCGGCCATGAGGTGGCGGTGGTCGTCTCGGCGATGTCCGGCAAGACCAACGAGCTGGTCGCCTGGACCCGCGATGCTTCGCCCATGCATGACGCGCGCGAATATGATGCGGTGGTCGCCTCCGGCGAGCAGGTGACCTCCGGCCTGCTGGCCATCGCGCTCCAGCATATCGGCATCAATGCCCGCTCCTGGCAGGGCTGGCAAATCCCGATCCGCACCGACAATGCCCATGGCGCCGCCCGTATTCTCGATATCGACGGCTCGGATCTCATTCGCCGCTTCAAGGAGGGGCAGGTCGCCGTCATCGCCGGCTTCCAGGGTCTCGGCCCGGACAACCGCATCGCGACGCTCGGCCGCGGCGGCTCCGATACCAGCGCGGTCGCGATTGCCGCTGCCGTCAAGGCCGATCGCTGCGACATCTACACCGACGTCGACGGCGTCTACACCACCGATCCGCGCATCGAGCCCAAGGCGCGGCGCATGAAGAAGATCGCGTTCGAGGAAATGCTCGAAATGGCGTCGCTCGGCGCCAAGGTGCTGCAGGTACGCTCGGTCGAGCTCGCCATGGTGCACAAGGTGCGCACCTTCGTCCGCTCCAGTTTCGAAGACCCCGATGCGCCGGGCATGGGCGACCTCTTGAACCCGCCCGGTACGCTGATTTGTGATGAGGAAGAAATCGTGGAACAGGAAGTCGTCACCGGCATTGCCTATGCCAAGGATGAGGCGCAGATCTCGCTCCGGCGCCTGGCGGACCGGCCCGGCGTCTCCGCCGCGATCTTCGGCCCGCTCGCCGAAGCCCACATCAATGTCGATATGATCGTCCAGAACATTTCCGAGGACGGCTCCAAGACCGACATGACCTTCACCGTCCCATCGGGCGATGTCGACAAGGCCCTGCGCGTCCTCGACGCCCAGAAGGACAAGATCGGTTTCGACGCGGTCCAGAACGAATCGGGCCTCGCCAAGGTCTCCGTCATCGGCATCGGCATGCGCAGCCACGCGGGCGTTGCGGCCTCCGCCTTCCGGGCGCTCGCCGAAAAGGGCATCAACATCAAGGCGATCACCACCTCCGAGATCAAGATTTCCATCCTGATCGACGGTGCCTATGCGGAACTCGCGGTTCGCACTTTGCATTCCGTCTACGGTCTCGATAAGAGTTGAGACCGGCGCGAAGCAGCCTGCTTCCGCCATTCGTTCTGATCTGGGAGATGGTCCCGCGATGAGAGACCTTTCGGGTCCACGCGTACTTCTCAAGCGGCTGCGCGAGCTGATGGCCGAGCCGCTGGAGCCGCAGGAGCGTCTCGACCGGATCGTGCGCCAGATCGCGCAGAACATGGTGGCCGAGGTGTGCTCGGTCTATGTTCTTCGCTCCGATGGCGTTCTCGAACTCTACGCCACCGAAGGTCTGAACAAGGACGCGGTGCATTTGGCCCAGCTGCAGATGGGGCAGGGCCTTGTCGGCACCATTGCCGCCAGCGCCCGGCCGCTCAACCTGTCGGACGCCCAGTCGCACCCGGCCTTCACCTATCTTCCGGAAACGGGAGAAGAGGTCTACCATTCCTTCCTCGGCGTGCCGATCCTGCGCACCGGCCGATCGCTCGGCGTTCTCGTCGTGCAGAACAAGGCCAGCCGCACCTATCGCGATGACGAGGTGGAGGCGCTGGAAACCACGGCCATGGTGCTTGCCGAAATGGTGGCGACCGGCGAGTTGAAGAAAATCACCCGTCCCGGGCTCGAACTCGACCTCTCGCGTCCCGTCTCGATCGACGGTTCGAGCTTCGGCGAAGGGGTCGGCCTCGGCTATGTCGTCCTGCACGAGCCGCGCATTGTCGTCACCAATCTGCTGAACGAAGACAGCGACAAGGAGCTGGCGCGGCTGAGCGAGGCGCTTGGCTCGCTCCGCCTGTCGATCGACGACATGCTGTCGCGCCGCGATGTGTCGATGGAGGGCGAGCACCGGGCGGTGCTCGAGGCCTACCGCATGTTTGCCCATGACCGCGGCTGGGTGCGCAAGCTCGAAGAGGCGATCCGCAACGGCCTGACCGCGGAAGCGGCGGTGGAGCGGGTGCAGAGCGAGACCAAGGCGCGCATGATGCGGCTGACGGACCCGTATCTGCGCGAGCGCATGCATGATTTCGACGACCTCGCCAACCGGCTGCTGCGGCAGTTGACCGGCTATGGTGCGCGGATTGCCGGCGGGGACTTTCCCGTCGATGCCATCGTGGTCGCACGGGCCATGGGTGCTGCCGAGCTGCTCGATTATCCGCGCGAAAACGTGCGCGGCCTGGTGCTCGAAGATGGCGCTGTCACCAGCCATGTCGTCATCGTGGCGCGTGCCATGGGGATTCCCGTGGTCGGCCAGGCGGCCGGCGTCGTGGCGCTTGCCGAAAACGGCGATGCGATCATCGTAGACGGCGATGATGCCAAGGTGCATCTGCGCCCAATGGCGGATCTCCAGCGGGCTTACGAAGAAAAAGTGCGCCTGCGCGCCCGACGCCAGGAACAGTTCCGGGCGTTGCGCGGTGTCGAGCCGGTGACGAAGGATGGCAGCCGCATTCGCCTGCAGATGAATGCCGGCCTGATGGTCGACCTGCCGCAGCTGGCCGAATCGGGAGCGGAGGGCATCGGCCTGTTCCGCACCGAGCTGCAGTTCATGATCGCCTCCACCATGCCGAAGATGGAGGAGCAGGAGGCCTTCTACCGCAATGTGATGAAGCAGGCCGGCGGCAAGCCCGTGACCTTCCGCACGCTCGATATCGGCGGCGACAAGGTGGTGCCCTATTTCCGGGCGGCGGAGGAAGAAAATCCGGCGCTCGGCTGGCGGGCAATCCGCCTCTCGCTCGACCGGCCGGGCCTGTTGCGCACGCAGCTGCGCGCCATGTTGCGCGCCTCGGCGGGTGCCGAGCTCAAGCTGATGCTGCCCATGGTGACCGAGGTGCAGGAGCTGCGCGCAGTGCGCGAGCTTCTGCAAAAAGAGATCCAGCGCCAGTCGAAGGTCGGCGAGCAATTGCCGCGCAAGCTGCAGTTCGGCGCCATGCTGGAGGTTCCGGCCCTGCTCTGGCAGCTCGACGAGCTGATGAGCGAGGTGGATTTCGTGTCCGTCGGCTCGAACGACCTCTTCCAGTTCACCATGGCGGTGGATCGCGGCAATTCGCGCGTGGCCGATCGGTTCGACGTTCTGGGACGGCCCTTCCTGCGCATGCTGCGCGACATTGCGCGCGCTGGCGAGCGCAACCGGACTTCCGTGACGCTCTGCGGCGAAATGGCGTCGAAGCCGCTCTCGGCGCTGGCTCTGCTTGGCATCGGTTTCCGCTCGGTCTCCATGTCGCCGACGGCGGTGGGTCCGGTCAAGGCCATGCTGCTCGCCACCGATCTCTCGCTCCTGTCGCCGGCGCTCAATGCGCTGCTCGATGACACGAAGAGCCGGCAGACGCCGCGCGAGTTCCTGAAGGCCTTTGCCGCGGACCACGAGATCCCGGTCTAGCTGCCCCCGTTCCGGGGGCCTGGCCCCTTGTCCTCAACACCCGCCTGGAAAGCGCGCAAGCGTCCTTTGGCGACCCTCGACCGTTTTGCCGGTCGACCATCGCGCCGCTCGGCGGCCCTGGAGTTTCAACGTGGCGACATTGCCTGTCGAAAAAATGCGCGAGCTGGAGCGGCGTTTTGCGGAGATCGAGGCGCGCATGGCCGAGGGGCCTGCTGCGGACGTTTATGTGAAGCTGGCCTCCGAATATTCCGAACTGCAGCCGGTGGTCGCCAAGATTCGCGCCTATGAGAAGGCGAAGTCCGAGCTGATCGATGTCGAGACGCTGCTTTCGGACCGGACGACCGACCGGGACATGCGCGAGCTGGCCGAAATGGAGAAGCCGGAGATCGCGGAGCGGCTGGAGGCGCTGGAAGGCGAAATGCAGATCCTGCTGCTGCCGAAGGATGCGGCGGACGAGAAGAGCGCGATCCTGGAAATCCGCGCCGGCACCGGCGGCTCCGAGGCCGCCCTGTTTGCCGGCGATCTGTTCCGCATGTATGAGCGCTACGCCTCTGCCAAGGGTTGGAAGGTGGAGGTTCTTTCCGCCAGCGATGGTGAAGCCGGCGGTTTCAAGGAAATCATCGCCACCGTCACCGGCCGCGGCGTGTTTTCGAAGCTGAAATTCGAGTCCGGCGTCCACCGCGTCCAGCGTGTGCCAGAGACGGAAGCCGGCGGCCGTATCCACACCTCGGCCGCCACCGTCGCCGTGCTTCCCGAAGCGGAAGAGATCGATATCGAGATCCGCAACGAGGATATCCGCATCGATACGATGCGCTCGTCCGGTGCAGGCGGCCAGCACGTCAACACGACCGACTCCGCTGTGCGCATCACCCACCTGCCGTCCGGCATCGTGGTGACGAGTTCGGAAAAATCGCAGCACCAGAACCGTGCCAAGGCCATGCAGGTGCTGCGCTCCAGGCTCTACGACATGGAGCGGCAGAAGGCCGATAGCGAGCGCTCCGCCTCCCGCCGCAGCCAGGTCGGGTCCGGCGACCGCTCCGAGCGGATCCGCACCTACAATTTCCCGCAAGGGCGCGTGACCGATCACCGCATCAACCTGACGCTCTACAAGATCGACCGGATGATGATGGGCGAGATCGACGAGGTGGTGGATGCCTTGATGGCCGACTACCAGGCCGGACAGCTGGCGCAGCTCGGCGAAGTGCAGGGCTGATGGCAAAGACGGTCGATCAGCTGCTGGCTCGGCTTCGCAGTGCGCTCAAGGCCGCCGATTTCGACGATCCCGGCCAGGAAGCGCGCCTCCTCCTGGGCGGTCTTCTCGATCTGACGGCGAGCGAGATGCTGAGCCGCGGCGACCGGCCGGTCTCTTCGGCGGACGAGCAGAAGGTGGAACAGGCGCTTGCCCGTCGCCTGGCGCGGGAGCCGATCTACCGGATCCTCGGCCACCGGGCCTTTCGCGGGCTCGATTTGGCGCTGTCTCCTGGAACGCTGGAGCCGCGGCCGGATACGGAGACCCTTGTCGATGCAATGCTGCCGCATGTCCGCGCGCGGATCGCGGACACCGGCGGCTGCCGGATTCTCGACCTCGGCACCGGAACCGGCGCCATTCTCCTGGCGCTGCTTGCCGAGGCGCCGGAGGCGGAGGGGGTCGGGGTCGATCTGTCTTCTGATGCGCTGGTGACGGCGGCGCGCAATGCCGAGGCGCACGGTCTTTCGCCGCGCGTGACGCTGATCGAGAGCGACTGGTTCGTGAATGTCTCCGGCCGTTTCGATGTCATCGTCTCCAATCCTCCCTATATACCGACAGAGGTGATCGGTGGGCTGGACCCCGAGGTTCGCAACCACGACCCGCTCGCTGCCCTGGATGGCGGTGCCGACGGCCTCGATGCCTACCGTGTCATCGCCGCTCGAAGCCGCACTTTCCTGGAAGAGGGCGGGACCGTCGGCGTCGAGATCGGCTACGATCAGAGAGAATCAGTCTCAGGCCTCTTCGAGGCCGAGCGCTTCCGCCGAATCGCAGCGCTGCGCGATCTGGCGGGGCAGGACCGGGTGCTGGTCTTTGCACCAGCTTGAAGCAGGCTTGGCACTGTATTTCGCGGTGACGAGGCTTAGGTCGCTGCATCTGTGAGTGGCAGGTTCCGAACGCAAGGCGGGACATGTTCTTTCGGAAAACATGAAGAAAGAGCTTGGAATCCCTGCTCAGGCGGTCTAGGTTGCGGCCACGCACTGGGCAGACGGCTTGGACTAGAGGATTCGTTCCGGTCAGGCCTCGCCGCGAGAAGTGCTCTCACGGAAGAGATGCGAGATTGGCAGAGCCTGGTGCGGGTATCTGTTACGGTTGACTTGAACCAGCGACGTGCCGTCACCGGCATTTTTGTCGCGCTGTGCCGATAGATGCGGCCATCCTCCAAGAGGAGGCCCGAGCTGAACGGCCGGATCCAAGGGCGTCGTCCCAGGAACACCACGACCACCAACTAGATTCTCAAGAGACTTTGGGTGATGAAAGAATGAGGCCAGGACAGCAGAATAAGCGCGGCCGCGGGCGTAACAACAACAATAACAACAACAATGGCGGCGGCGGCGGCAACAATCATAACCGGAAGGGGCAGAACCCGCTCACCCGGACCTATGACAGCTCCGGCCCCGATGTGAAGATTCGCGGTACCGCGCAGCACATTGCCGAGAAATATGCCGCCCTTGCGCGCGATGCGCAGAGCGCCGGCGACCGGGTCATGGCGGAGAACTATCTCCAGCACGCTGAACATTACAACCGCATCATCGCCGCTGCCCAGGCGCAGCTGCAGGAACGCTTCCAGCGCGAAGACCGCCAGTCCTATGAGGGCGCGGATCTCGACGGCGCGGACGGCGATGACGATCAGGATCAGGGCTATGACGAGGCGCCAGCGGTCATCCAGCCGCCGCGCCAGCAGCAGCCGCGCAGCTTCCAGCCGCGCGAACGGGAAAACCGCGATCAGCAGCCGCGCGAAAACCGCGGCGAGGGCCGTGCCGACCGGCAGCCGCGCGAGGACCGCGGCGACGCGCAGACCCGTGAGACACAGCCGCGGGACGCGCAACCGCGTGAAACACAGGCCCGCGACACGCAGCCCGCCCGCGATGTGCCGGTGCGCGAGCCGCAGCCGGCCCCCGCAGCGTCGCATGCCCCCGAGCCTGTGGACGATGGAACCGGCCCGCAGCCGGTGATCGAGGGCACGCCCGTCGAAGTGTCGATCGAGGAGGAAGTCTCCGGCTCCGCTGCCCGTGCGCCGAGCCGGCGTCGTGGAACCCCGCGTCCCCGCCGCCCGCGCCGCACGGACGCTGCCGGCGAAGAGGGTGCGGCGGGCGACCAGCCGGAAACCCCGGCCCTGGCCGCCTCGGAATAACCAGGTCCGTACTGAACATCGAAAGCGAAAGGGCGGCGGCAACGTCGCCCTTTCTGCATTGTGCCTACCGGCAGAACATGGTGATCTCGGCGCCAGGCGAGAGGGGAGGGGAGCGCAATGTCTGACGGGCAACAGGTCTGGACGGTTCTGGAGACACGGTCCATCATCAAGGACCGCTGGATGCGCCTGCGCGCCGACGCCTGCCAGACACCGTCCGGCCAGCGCATCGACCCCTATTACGTTCTCGATTATCCCGATTGGGTCTGCGTGGTGGCCATCACGCCCGAGGGCGAGCTGGTTCTGGTCCGCCAATATCGTCATGGCGCCGGTGAGGTTCTGCTCGAATGCGTCGCCGGCGCGATCGATCCCGACGATGCGGATCCGGCCGCCGCGGCGGCCCGCGAACTCATGGAAGAAACAGGCCATGGCTGCGCGCGGATGATCCCGCTCGGCGCGCTCTACGCCAATCCCTCCATGCAGGCGAACCGGATGCATTCCTTTCTGGCGCTCGATGCTCGTCCCGTGGGCCGTCAGCAGCTTGAAGCGGGTGAGGAAGGCTTGACGGTCGAGCGTCTGCCGCTTGCTTCCGTGCTTGTTGGCCTCGGCCAGGGGCTGATCGGCCAGTCCATGCATGTGGCGGCCATCCTTCTTGCCGTTCAGCATATCCAGCGTCTTGCCCCGGCGGGGGAGGGGAGGCTGCCGGAGCCGGATTTCGCGCGGTGATGACCCGGATGCAGATGCCGGCCCTCTCCGGCGACGACCTCGAAGGGGCCATGACGGTCTACGGCGTCGATTTCACCTCCGCTCCCTCCCGCAGGAAGCCGATTGCCTGCGTCGAATGCCTGTTGGAGGGGACGACATTGCGGGTCACCGCGCTGCACGGCTGGCCGAGCTTCGAGGGCTTCTCGACCATGCTGGCCTCGCCGGGTCCCTTCATCGCCGGGCTCGACTTCCCCTTCGGCCAGGCCCGCAGATTCGTCGAGACGATCGGCTGGCCACGCGACTGGGCCGCCTATGTCGGCCTTGTGTCCACGATGACGCGTGCCGAGTTCCACGAGACCCTGACCGCCTATCGTCTCCCACGCGACAAAGGCGACAAGGAGCATCGCCGCCAGGTGGATGTTGCCACCCGCGCGATCAGTCCGCAGAAGCTGCATGGCGTGCCCGTCGGGCTGATGTTTTATGAAGGCGCGCCACGACTTCTGGCCTCCGGCGTCACGATCCCGCTTCTGCAGCATGGTGATCCGCGGCGCATCGTGGTCGAAGCCTATCCGGGTGTGATGGTCCGTCGGCTGATCGGTTCGCGGTCCTATAAGTCCGATGACCGCGCCCGCCAGACAGCCGACCGGCTGGCCGCCCGCCGCGATGTGATGAGCCGGCTCAAGGCGGAAGGCGGCGCCCTTCATGGACTGACCCTCGAGGCGCCCGACGCGCTGGCGGAGGATGCGAGCGGCGATTCCCTGGATGCGCTGATCTGCGCCGTCCAGGCGGCGTGGGCCTGGCGGGAGAGGCGGCGGAATTTCGGCATTCCGGCGCTGGCCGATCCGCTCGAAGGCTGGATCTGCGACCCAAGCCTCATCCGCTGAAAGGCCGCTCTTTCGAAGACGCGTTTTTTCCTCTGCAGACCTGCTTTAATTCCCGAAATTTCCCTCCCATATGTCAGTCAAGCGTTCGCCCGCGACCAAACGGGACGGGCGAGAATCGACGGGCTTGCCGCAATCGGGAGCCTGATCCCAACCGCCGCTGCGCGCCGTTTCGGGCGCATCGGTCTGACGGAGGTTATGAGTATGGATATCGAGAAATATTCCGAACGGGTCCGCGGATTCCTGCAGTCCGCGCAGACCTATGCGCTGTCGGAAGGACATCCGCAGTTCACGCCCGAACATGTGCTGAAAGTGCTGCTTGACGATGATCAGGGCATGGCGGCCTCGCTGATCGAGCGGGCCGGCGGCCGCGCGCGGGATGCCAAGATTGCCAATGACGCCGCTCTTGCCAAGCTGCCCAAGGTTTCGGGCGGCAACGGCTCGCTGGCGCTCTCGCAGCCGCTTGCTCGCGTCTTCACCACGGCCGAGGAGGCTGCCAAGAAGGCCGGCGACAGTTTCGTCACCGTCGAGCGTCTGCTGCTCGCGCTCGCCGTCGAAAGCTCGGCCGCAACCGCGCAGATCCTCTCCAAGGCCGGCGTCACCGCAGCCCGTCTGAACCAGGCCATCAACGAGATTCGCAAGGGCCGCACCGCCGACAGTGCGAACGCCGAAGCCGGCTTCGACGCGCTGAAGAAATATGCGCGCGACCTGACGGCCGACGCCCGTGACGGCAAGCTCGATCCGGTCATCGGCCGCGACGACGAGATCCGCCGGACCATCCAGGTCCTCTCGCGCCGCACGAAGAACAATCCGGTGCTGATCGGCGAACCAGGCGTCGGCAAGACCGCGATCGCCGAAGGTTTGGCACTGCGCATCATCAATGGCGACGTGCCGGAAAGCCTGAAGGACAAGCGGCTGATGGCGCTCGACATGGGCGCGTTGATCGCCGGCGCCAAGTTCCGTGGCGAGTTCGAGGAACGGCTGAAGGCGGTCCTGAACGAGGTGCAGTCGGAAGCCGGCGAAATCATCCTGTTCATCGACGAGATGCACACCTTGGTGGGCGCCGGCAAGGCCGACGGCGCCATGGATGCGTCGAACCTGCTGAAGCCGGCCCTGGCCCGCGGCGAGCTGCATTGCGTCGGCGCCACCACGCTCGACGAGTATCGCAAGCATGTCGAGAAGGATGCGGCGCTCGCCCGCCGGTTCCAGCCTGTCATGGTGGACGAGCCGACGGTCGAGGATACGATTTCGATCCTGCGCGGCCTGAAGGAGAAGTACGAGCAGCACCACAAGGTCCGCATCTCGGACTCCGCCCTGGTTGCCGCCGCGACCCTTTCGAACCGCTACATCACCGACCGCTTCCTGCCCGACAAGGCGATCGACCTGATGGACGAAGCCGCCTCGCGGCTGCGGATGCAGGTGGATTCCAAGCCCGAGGAGCTAGACGAACTCGACCGGCGCATCATTCAGCTGAAGATCGAGCGCGAGGCCCTGAAGAAGGAGACGGACCGTGCTTCGAAGGACCGGCTGGAGAAGCTCGAGCTCGATCTGACCGGCCTCGAGGAGCAGGCGGACGCCCTGACGGCGCGCTGGCAAGCGGAAAAGTCGAAGCTCGGCCTCGCCGCGGATCTCAAGAAGCAACTGGA
This sequence comes from Rhizobium sp. CC-YZS058, assembly GCF_034720595.1. Classification (NCBI taxonomy): domain Bacteria; kingdom Pseudomonadati; phylum Pseudomonadota; class Alphaproteobacteria; order Hyphomicrobiales; family Rhizobiaceae; genus Rhizobium; species Rhizobium sp. CC-YZS058. The sequence continues at coordinate 762,182 of NZ_JAYESJ010000001.1, forward strand.
CGAAGCCCGCAACGAACTGGCGATTGCCCAGCGCAAGGGTGAGTTCCAGCGGGCCGGCGAACTGGCCTATGGCGTCATCCCCAATCTTGAAAAGGATCTGGTGACGGCGGAAGCGCAGGACGGCGACGCCGCCTCCATGGTTCAGGAGGTGGTGACGCCCGACAACATCGCCCATGTCGTTTCCCGCTGGACCGGTATCCCGGTCGACAAGATGCTGGAAGGCGAGCGTGACAAGCTGCTGCGCATGGAGGACGAGCTCGCCAAATGGGTCGTCGGCCAGGGCGATGCTGTTCAGGCCGTGTCCCGTGCCGTTCGTCGGTCCCGCGCCGGCCTACAGGATCCGAACCGGCCGATCGGCTCGTTCATCTTCCTGGGCCCGACCGGTGTAGGCAAGACGGAGCTGACCAAGGCACTTGCGCGCTTCCTCTTCGACGACGAGACTGCGCTCGTGCGCATGGACATGTCGGAATATATGGAGAAGCACTCCGTTGCCCGGCTGATCGGCGCACCTCCGGGCTATGTCGGCTATGAGGAAGGCGGATCGCTGACCGAGGCCGTACGGCGCAAGCCCTATCAGGTCGTCCTGTTCGACGAGATCGAGAAGGCGCATCCGGATGTGTTCAACGTGCTCCTGCAGGTGCTCGATGATGGCCGCCTGACCGATGGCCAGGGCCGCACCGTCGATTTCCGCAACACGATGATCATCATGACCTCCAATCTCGGCGCGGAATATCTCACCGCGCTCGGCGAGAACGAGGACACGGACAGCGTGCGCGAGCAGGTCATGGGCGTCGTTCGGGCGGCATTCCGGCCGGAATTCCTGAACCGGGTCGATGAGATCATCCTCTTCCACCGCCTGAAGCGCGGCGAGATGGGCGCGATCGTCGACATCCAGCTGGAGCGGCTGCGCAGGCTGCTCGCCGATCGCAAGATCACGCTGGACCTTGATGCGGAGGCGCGTCACTGGCTCGCCGAGCGGGGCTATGACCCGGTTTATGGCGCCCGGCCGTTGAAGCGGACGATCCAGAAGTTCGTTCAGGACCCCCTGGCCGAAAAGATTCTCTCGGGCGAGATCCCGGATGGATCGCTGGTCAAGGTTCTGGAGGGCTCGGATCGCCTGAACTTCAAGCTGCGCGGTGCCGGCGAGGACAAGGCTGCGGCCTGAGTGTCGCCTCTCGAGTGGCATGCCTGTCTCGGCATGCTGCTTCCGCAGGCTGAGACGGAAATGAAAAAGGGCGGCTTCCGCGAGGAGGCCGCCCTCTTTTCATGACTCCGATCGCCACCCCTACTGCGTCGCCGATGCGACCTCGCCGCCATTGTCCTTGGCGAGCAGTTCGTCGATGCGATGCCGTTCGTCCTCGAACTGGGCCAACGCCTTGCCGTCCAGCGATTTCCCGCCCGGCAGGCGGATGCGCAGCGGATCGACGCGGTTGCCGTTGACGATCAGTTCGTAATGAAGATGCGGCCCGGTCGAAAGACCGGTTGTGCCGACCCAGCCGATCACCTGACCTTGAACCACACGGGCGCCGGGCTTCACGCCCTTGGCGATCGCGCTCTGGTGATTGTAGGAGGAGACATAGCCATTGGCATGGCGGATCAGGGTCTGGTTGCCATAGCCGCCCGAATCCCAGCCGGCCTTTTCCACCGTGCCGTTGCCGGCCGCGATGATCGGCGTTCCGCGCGGGGCGGCCCAATCCACCCCGGTATGCATGCGCGAAAAGCCGAGGATCGGATGGCGGCGCATGCCGAAACCGGAGCGGAAGATGCCGTTCGGCACGGGATTGCGCAGCAGGAACTGGCGAATGCTCTTGCCCTGCTCGTTGTAGTAATCGACCGAATTGTCGTCCGGATCCTGGAAGCGATAGAAGCGCGTCTCGGCATCGCCGAAGCGGGCGTTGACGTAAAGCAGCTCGGAGCTGTCCGTCGCGCGCCCGCTGTCATCCGCAACCGAGAAGAAGGCCTCGAGCGAATCCGACGGTTTCAGCTGCGCCTGGAAATCGACATTGCTGGCGAGCAGCTTGACGAGCTGCGAGACCATGCTCTGATTCATGCCGTAGGAGAGGGCGGCGCGGTAGACCCCGTCATAGACGCGGGGCAGATCGCGGCCGGCGGCAATGGTCGGTGCGCCCGTGTCGTCGAAGGCGGTGTTCACCGCATCGAGCGGCGCCGGCGCCTCGCCCCGCACGAAGGCGCCATCGTCATCGAGCGCCATGGTCAGGAGATGCTGCGCGCCCTTGCCGTAGACGCTGGCCCGAACGACCTTGGCCTCGTCGTTCTGCCCCTTCTGGATGATGCCGATCCGCACGACATCGCCTTCGCGGAAGGTGTCGGACTTCAGCTCGCGCTTCAGCACCTCGGCAATATCCGCCGCCTGCGCACGCCCGTATCCGGCTGCAACAAGGGCGGCCGCCATCTCCGTCTCGCGGCGGATCGGGATGACGTCGTCGGCATATTCGGCGCTCTGGTCGCTGATGGTCTCGAACGGCGTCACCGTCATGTTCTCTTCGACGACGCGGGCAGCCAGGCCCTGCATCAGATCGAGATCATTGCTCTCGGAAGAGAAGCGGCGCGGATCGACATAGAAGAGCGAGGCCAGCTGCGTGTTGCCGTCGGTCAGCGCTGCGCCATTCGACCGGACGTTCTCCTCCACCTCGTCGAGCGTCATGGAGGGGCCGAAGGCGAGCGTCGACCCCTTCAGCGGAAAGTCGACGGTCTTCAGGGCGACTTCGGATTCCACATCCGAGCCGTAGATCGTCCCGGTGCGGCTGGGGGCAGGGGCCTCGGCCTTCTCGTCATTGGAAAAGATCGCCAGCGGATCG